>NZ_JBVJWO010000050.1:0-35084 GCF_055602345.1 Streptomyces sp. NPDC037401 | reverse complement strand
ACCCCCCCCCCCCACGCACCACCCCCCCCCCCCCCCTCCCCCCCCCCCCACACCCCCCACCCCCCCCCCCCCCCCCCCCCCCCCCCCACTTCGGCGTCTTGACTTCCGTACGCTACCGCTCCCTCAGAGGGGCGGCAGGCCGTCCTCGTAGCCCACGACCGCATAGGTCCTGAGCATCCTGGAGACGGGCTCCCTGAGGTTTCCCCGAAGGAACGGGACCGCGTTCTCCACGTAGCCCTCGCCGTCGAGGAGGCTCTCCAGGACCTGGAAGTACACCGCGCCACGGGTGTACTCGGTGTCGATCGCGTAGTCCTCCGCCACGAAGCCGAAGCACCGCCGCAGCAGGTCGTCGTCCCGGTCCGGCGCCAGCAGGGCGGGCTGGAGGACGGGCCTCACGAGCCCGTCGAGCAGGTTCCCGTAGAGGTCCGGCCCGGTGTCCGAGGCGGGCAGTGCCTCACCCGGTCGGAGGCCGTACCTCTCCTCGACGAAGGGCCTCGTCTCGGGAACCGTCTCGACCATGCGCGCAAGGATGTCGTCCGATTTCACCGCACTTCTCCTCTTTCTGTCAGGCCATCGGGGGAGCGGGGCAGCCCTCGCCGAAAGGTCCGCAGCGAACGCTGTAGCCCCACAGGCTCTCGCTCAAACCTGAGCTGCGACACCACCGCCCCGTACGTCAGTCTCGGCGCGTCCCAGCTCACCCTGTGGGCGAGTGCCAAGGACAAGGACGGCAACCTGGGTTCGGTGGACTTCACCCTGTGGGCGAGCAAGCTCGGCGCCGACGGTCCGAACCTGCTGGGCGGCGCCGGACGCAAGGGCGTGGGCAGCAGCACCGGTTCGGCCACGGTCTACGCCGGTCCGTTCCAGACCGGCAGCACCGGGCTGTCAAGGCCGCCCAGACGGACGTCGTGCAGCTCCCGCTGCGGGCGGGGGCCTGGACCTCGCCTCGATGGCCTGGGCCTCCACCTCCGCCTCGCCGAACGGCGTCGACCTGACGTACGGCGCGAGCGGCCGGCAGGCCGCCAACGTCCGGCTGCTGCCGGGCACTCCGGACGTGAACGGCGACGCCATCCCGGACATCTGGACCATCCGGGGCGACGGCGCGGTCCGCTTCTGCGCCGGCACCCGCGGCGAGATGCCCCACGCCGGAACGCAGATCACCGGCAACAGCGACGGCGTGGGCTGGAGGAACAAGCAGGCCATCGGCTGACCTTGCGGACAGATCGAGGGGTGGGTTCCGCCGCACCGCGGGGGAACCCACCCCTTCCCTGTTCACCGACGCGCCGGCGGGCCGGGCGTCATCCGGCGTTGACCGCCGGGATGACCTGCGATCCGTACGCGTCGATAGTGGCCTCCCGCGCGTCGTGCATGTTGTAGACGGCGAACTGGTCCACGCCCAGGGCGCGCAGGGTCCGGAGCTTCTCGATGTGGGCCTCGGGCGGGCCCAGGAGGCAGAAGCGGTCCACGATCTCGTCCGGTACGAAGTCCGTGGACGGGTTCCCGGCGCGGCCGTGGTGGCTGTAGTCGTAGCCGTGGCGGGCCTTGATGTACTCGGTGAGCTCCTCGGGGACCATGCCGGAGTGCTCGCCGTAGCGGGCCACGAGGTCGGCGACGTGGTTGCCGACCATGCCGCCGAACCAGCGGCACTGGTCCCGGGCGTGGGCGAGGTCGTCGCCCACGTACGCGGGGGCCGCCACGCAGATGGTGAGGGCGTCGGGGTCGCGGCCGGCCCCGGCCGCGGCCTCGCGGACCGCGTGGACCATCCATTCGGTGAGGAACGGGTCGGCCAGCTGGAGGATGAACCCGTCGGCCTTCTCGCCCGCGAGCGCGAGGGCCTTCGGACCGTACGCGGCCATCCAGACGGGCAGCTTCCCGTCGCGGACCCAGGGGATGCGGACCGGGCTGCCGTCGACGTCGGCCTCGCGGCCCTCGGCGAGGTCGCGGATCACGTCGATGGCCTCGCCGAGGCGGGCCAGGGTGTTGGGCTTGCGTCCGGCGACGCGCATCGCCGAGTCGCCTCGCCCGATGCCGCAGACGGTGCGGTTGCCGTACATGTCGTTGAGGGTGGCGAAGGTGGAGGCGGTGACCTCCCAGGTGCGCGTGCCGGGGTTGGTCACCATCGGGCCGATGTGCAGTTTCTGCGTGTTGGCCAGGATCTGGCTGTAGATGACGAAGGGTTCCTGCCACAGCACGGCCGAGTCGAAGGTCCAGCCGTAGCGGAAGCCGTTGCGCTCCGCGCGTTTCATCAGGCTGATCACCTGCGAGGCGGGCGGGTCGGTCTGCAGGACGAGGCCGAAGTCCATGACGGGCTGCTCCTTGCGTGCGCTTACAGGTACTGGCAGGTGGAGCGGTGGGCGAAGGTGCCGTGCCCGGCCCGGCCCACGTACTCGCGCCGGTCGACGACCGGTTCGCCGCGGGAGAGGACGGTGTCGACGCGTCCGGTGATCCGCCTGCCCTCGTACGCCGAGTAGTCCACGTTCATGTGGTGGGTCTCGGCGGAGATGACCTGCTCGGCGTGCGGATCGTAGAGGACGATGTCGGCGTCGGCGCCCGGGGCGATGGTGCCCTTGCGCGGGTAGAGGCCGAACATCCGGGCCGGGGTCGCGCAGGCGATCTCGATCCAGCGGCGGCGGCTGATGTGCCCGTCCAGGACGGCCTGGTGGAGGAGGTCCATGCGGTTCTCCACCCCGGGCAGGCCGTTGGGGATCTTCGAGAAGTCCCCCCGGCCGAGCTCCTTCTGGCCGCGGAAGCAGAACGGGCAGTGGTCGGTGGAGACCACCTGGAGGTCGTTCGTCCGCAGGCCCCGCCACAGGGCCGCCTGGTGCTCGCGCGGCCGCAGCGGGGTCGAGCAGACGTACTTGGCGCCCTCGAAGTCCGGTTCGGCGAGGTTGTCGGTGGACAGGAAGAGGTACTGCGGGCAGGTCTCTCCGAAGACCGGCAGACCCTTGTCCCGGGCGGCGGCGAGCTCCGCCACGGCTTCCTCGGCCGAGACGTGGACGACGTACAGCGGCGCTCCGGCGACCCGGGCGAGCTGGACCGCCCGGTGGGTGGCCTCCGCCTCCAGCAGGGCCCGGCGGACCTCCCCGTGGAAGCGGGGGTCGGTCTCGCCCCGCGCGAGGGCCTGTTCGACGAGGACGTCGATGGCGATGCCGTTCTCGGCGTGCATCATGATCAGCCCGCCGTTGTGCGCGGAGCGCTGCATCGCGCGCAGGATCCGGCCGTCGTCGCTGTAGAAGACGCCGGGGTAGGCCATGAACAGCTTGAAGGAGGTGATGCCCTCCTCCACCAGCAGGTCCATCTCCTTGAGGGTGCTCTCGTTGACGTCCGAGAGGATCATGTGGAAGCCGTAGTCGATGGCGCAGTTGCCGTCCGCCTTCGCGTACCAGGCGTCGAGCCCCTCGCGCAGCGAGCGGCCCACGCCCTGGACGGCGAAGTCCACGATGGTGGTGGTGCCGCCCCAGGCCGCCGCCCGGGTGCCGGTCTCGAAGGTGTCGGAGGCGAAGGTGCCGCCGAAGGGCAGCTCCATGTGGGTGTGGACGTCGACGCCGCCCGGGATGACGTACTTGCCGGTCGCGTCGATCGTGCGGTCCGCGGTCCAGCTCCCGGCGACGGCCGTCCCGTGGGCGGCGAGGGCCGCGACGCGGCCGTCCTCGATCAGTACGTCCGCGTGCGTCTCGTCGGCGGCGGTGACGACGAGCCCGCCGCGGATCAGGGTGCGGGTGCTCATGCCTGGGTCTCCCGGAACTAGATGCTGCTCAGGGCCTGTTCGAGGATCTCCGCGCCCTCTTCCGCCTCGGTGACGGTGAGGGTCAGCGGGGGTGCGATGCGCAGCACGCTGGTGTTGTGGCCGCCGCCCTTGCCGAGCAGCAGGCCGCGTTCGCGGGCGGCTTCGAGTACGGCCGCGGCGGCCTGCGGGTGGGCGCGGTCCGTCCCCGGGCGGACCAGCTCGATGCCCGCCATCAGGCCGCGGCCGCGTACCTCGCGGACGTGCGGCAGGCCGGCGGTGACGGCGCGGAGCCGTTCCAGGAGGAGTCCTCCGACGCGGCGGGCGTTGCCCTGGAGGTCGTGTTCGAGGACGTAGCCGAGGTTGGCGAGGCCGGCGGCCATGGTGACGGGGGAACCGCCGAAGGTGGAGATGGAGTTCGCGTCGAGGCAGTTCATGATCTCGGCGCGGGCGACGACGCCGCCGATGGACATGCCGTTGCCGATGCCCTTGGCGAAGGTGAGGATGTCCGGCGGTCCGTGCTGCGCGTGGGCCTGCCAGCCCCAGAAGTGGTCGCCGGTGCGGCCCCAGCCGGTCTGCACCTCGTCGCTGATCCACAGGATGCCGTGGCGGGCGAGCACCTCGCGGAAGGCCGCGTAGAGCCCGTCGGGCGGGGAGGTGAAGCCGCCGACGCCCTGGACCGGTTCGGCGATCAGGGCGGCCGCTCCCCCGCGTGTCTGGCCGAGTACGTCCTCGAGGTCGGCGACGCACGCCTCGGTGAACCGCTCGTCGGTCATGCCCGCGAACGGTCCGCGGGTGCGGACGGCCCCGTGCACGTAGTGGGTCTGGAGCGGGGACAGGCTCGTCGGGGACCAGCTGGTGTTGCCGGTGACCGAGACCGTGGAGAAGGAGCGGCCGTGGTAGCTGTTGCGCATGGCCAGGATCTGGTTGGAGCGCCGGTACGTGGTCGCCAGCAGCAGGGCGGTGTCGTTGGCCTCGGTGCCGGAGGTCGTGAAGAAGACCCGGGCGTCGGGGATGCCGGACAGGGCCGCGACCCGCTCGGCCAGCTCGATCATCGGCCGGTTGAGGTAGAGGGTCGAGGAGTGGACGATCCGGGCGGCCTGGTCGGCGACGGCCTTGGTGACCTCGGGCAGGGCGTGGGCCGTCATGGTGGTGAGGATGCCGCCGAAGAAGTCCAGGTAACGGTTGCCGTCGGCGTCCCAGACGTGGCGGCCCTCGCCGTGGGTGATCTCGATGGGCCGGTCGTAGTACAGGGCGAGCCAGTCGGGCAGCACGGCCCGGTGGCGGCTGTGCAGGGAGAGCGGTGTGATCACGGCTGTACCAGTCCTCCGTAGGCGTCCGGCCGGCGGTCCCGGTAGAAGGCCCACTGGGTGCGGACCTCTTCGATCAGGTCGAAGTCGAGGTCGCGGACGAGGAGTTCCTCCTCCTTGTCGCTGGCGAGGTCGCCGACGAAGCGCCCGCGCGGGTCGACGAAGTAGCTGGTGCCGTAGAAGTCGTTGTCGCCGTACTCCTCCTGGCCGATGCGGTTGATGGCCGCGATGAAGTACTCGTTGGCGACGGCCGCGGCGGGCTGCTCCAGCTGCCAGAGGTACCCGGACAGGCCGCGGTGGGTGGCGGAGGGGTTGTAGACGAGCTGGGCGCCCCCCAGGCCGAGCTGGCGCCAGCCCTCGGGGAAGTGGCGGTCGTAGCAGATGTACACGCCGACCTTGCCGACCGCGGTGTCGAAGACGGGCCAGCCCAGGTTGCCGGGCCGGAAGTAGTACTTCTCCCAGAAGCCCTTGACCTGCGGGATGTGGTGCTTGCGGTACTTGCCGAGGAAGGTGCCGTCGGCGTCGATGACGGCGGCGGTGTTGTAGTAGAAGCCGGGCTGCTCGACCTCGAAGACCGGTACGACGATCACCATGCCGGTCTCGCGCGCAAGGTCCTGCATCCGGCGTACCGTCGGGCCGTCGGGGACCGGCTCGGCCCACCGGTAGTGCTCGGGCTCCTGGACCTGGCAGAAGTACGGGGCGTTGAACACTTCCTGGAATCCGATGATCCGGGCGCCGTCGCGGGCGGCGGCCCGCGCGTGCTCCTCGTGTTTGGCGATCATGGACTCGCCGTCCCCGGTCCAGGTGGCCTGGACGAGCGCGGCGCGGACGATGTGGGCCATGAGCTGCTCCTTCGACGGGACGTCAGAGAGCTTCTACGCACGTAGACGGAATGCGTAGATAGGAGAACGTAAGCCCCGTCCGGGGCCGGGGCAAGACCATCGCCGCCAACCCGCCGAGTCGATCATGTTTCGCCTGATGGCGGTCGATTCCTTGCACGGCCGGACAGTTCAGGCCACGGGTACGCCCGCCACCCGCAGGGCGTGGAGCAGATCGCGGTGGTGGCTCTCGGAGACCTGCCGCGCCGCGCTCAGCAGCCGCGGGGCCAGCCGCTGCGGGTCCTGCCGGGCCACGCGGGCCGACTCCTCCGCCGGGCGGACCCGTACGAACGCCCCGAGCAGTGCGCCCGCCTCGCGCTCCCGCCCGGCCGCGGTCAGCGCGAGCGCCGCGTCCGCGATCTCGGCGGCGGGCCGGGCCACCCCCTGGCGCAGCAGCCGGACGCAGTCGGCGCCGCGCCCGGCCGCGCCGAGGGCGGCGGCGACGGCCGCGAGCCGGTCGGGGGGCAGGGAGGCCGCCTCCCAGAGCAGGGCGGCCCAGTCGGCGCCGAGTCCGGCCCGCTCCAGCTGGGCCGCGAGCGCGGGCAGCAGCGGCGCCGGCCAGGCGGCGGCCTCGCACAGCAGGCCGTGCGCCTCGCCGGTGCGGCCCCGGGCGCGCAGGGTGATCAGGTCCGCCACCAGGGCGGGCACGTCGGGCTGCACCGGCTGCCCCTGCACCGGCTGCCCCTGCCCGGCCGGGTCCGGGTCCGGGTCCGGGACCACGGCCGGGTTCGGGTCCGGCGGGGGCGCCTGCGGCGCCGGGGCGGGCGCGTACCGGGCTCCGCGGGGCGCGTCCGCCGGGGCTGGGGACGCCTGCGGCGGTACGGCCTCCTGCGGGGCCGGGCCGGCCTCGGGCGCACCGGCGTACCGCGCCCCGCCGGAGGTGCGCCCGCCGCCGCGGAACCACCGCCCGGTCCCGCCCCCGGCCCGGCGCTGCCGCGGCCCGGCCCCGGGCGGGTCGGTCCGGTCTAACGACGGCCGGTCGGGGCTCACGGCATGCGGGGGCCGGGCGGGCTCGGCGGACACGGGGTGCGCGGGGTGCGCGGGGTGCGCGGGGTGCGCGGGGTGCAGGATGGCGCGGCGGGTGGCGAGATCCGTGCAGCGGGACTCGGCGCGGGCCAAGTCGTCCCGGACCCAGGTCAGTTCGCCGGTCAGGAACGCGGCACGCGCGGGATCGTCCGCCGTGTGGAGCTGCGCCGAGAGGTCCCGCAGCGCCGCCTGCGCGCTCTCGCGCTGGCCCTCGGCGGCCGCCAGGAGCGCCGTCAGCTCCCCTTCCCCACCCGGACGCCGGTCGTGGAAGGCCGTCGCGGCGGCCCGCAGCCGCACGGCCTCCGCGGCCTCGCGGGCGGCCGCCTGCGGACCGCGCAGCGCCGCCAGGTCCTGGAGCAGCGACTCGACCACGTCCCAGGGCGGCACCGCGGCCCCGTCCAGACAGGCGCGCACCCCCTCCGGATCGCGTCTGAGGAACTCCCCGTACCACCCTGCCGCGGGATCGAGGAGAGCCGTCAACGCGCGCAGGTACAGCGCAAGTTGATCCACCGGGCCGGTCGAGCCTGTCGCTTCCGCTCCGCTGTCCATGGCCGCATTGCACCGCACCCGTGTTACGGGCGGGCTACGGGAGTCTCAAAGCTTGACAGCGGGCGCCCCCTTCCCTGCGCGGCCGTGTACGCCGGCCGGCCCGGGGGCGGCTCCGGTGCGGTCGCCGGTGACGCTCTTGCCGTGGGCGCGGCCCTCGGGCGCGGCGCAGGCGGCGAGCAGCAGCCCTGCCGCGAGCAGTCCCCCGACGAGTCCGAGGCCGAGTCGCTTGGATGCGTTCAGTGCAGACACGTCATGACCGTTGCCC
Source organism: Streptomyces sp. NPDC037401 (assembly GCF_055602345.1). Classification (NCBI taxonomy): domain Bacteria; kingdom Bacillati; phylum Actinomycetota; class Actinomycetes; order Kitasatosporales; family Streptomycetaceae; genus Streptomyces; species Streptomyces sp. NPDC037401. The sequence goes on along the minus strand of NZ_JBVJWO010000050.1, from coordinate 27,335 downwards.
GGTGCGGGCTGCGGCGCACCGCTCCTTGCGCCGAACGGCCGCGCGGGCGCGACTCACACGGGGACGAGCGCGCAGCGCCTGACCAGGTCGTCCATCGACAGGCCGAGCGCGTCGGCGAGGGCGGCGACGGTGAAGAACGCGGGCGTGGGGGCCCGGCCCGTCTCGATCTTGCGCAGGGTCTCGGCGGAGAGGCCGGCCTGCGCGGCCACCGCGACCATGCTGCGGCTGCCGCGCGCCTCGCGCAGCAGCAGGCCGAGCCGCTCGCCGCGCTCGCGCTCTTCGGGAGTCAGGGGTGTACGCACCATGCCGTCATTCTAATACCGGTATAGTAATGGGAATGATCGAGCTCAAGACAGACCGTGACATCGAGGAGATGCGGCAGGCGGGACGGGTCGTGGCCCGGGCGCTGCACGCCGTACGGGAAGCCGCCGCGGTCGGGGTCGGCCTGGCCGAGCTGGACGGGGTGGCCCGCGGCGTCCTGGACGCGGCGGGCGCCGGATCGCCCTTCCTGAACTACCACCCGTCCTTCGCCCCGGTGCCCTTCCCCGCCGTCGTCTGCACGTCCGTCAACGACGCCATCGTGCACGGCATACCGAACGGCTACCGGCTGCGCGACGGGGACCTCGTCAGCATCGACTGCGGCGCCACGCTCGGCGGCTGGGCGGGCGACGCCGCGATCAGCTTCACCGTCGGACGGGCCCGGCCCGAGGACCTGAAGCTGATCGAGACCGCCGAGGCCGCCCTGCGGGCGGGCATCGCGGCCGCCGTCCCCGGCAACCGCATCGGCGACATCGCCCACGCGATCGGCCGGGTCGGCCGGCGCGCCGGGTACGGCATCCCCGACGGATTCGGCGGCCACGGCATCGGCCGCACCATGCACGAGGACCCGGGCGTCCCCAACGAAGGCCCGCCGGGGCGCGGCGTGAAGCTGCGCCCCGGCATGGTCCTCGCCATCGAGCCCATGCTGGTCGCGGGCGGCGGGGACGACTACCTGACCGACGGCGACGGCTGGACCCTGCGCACGACGGACGGCAGCCGCGCCGCGCACGCCGAGCACACGGTCGCGATCACCACCGCCGGGCCCAGGGTCCTCACCGTCCTCTGACGGCCGGGCTCGGGGCCGGCGCCGGGCTCAGGGACGGCCGTACGGGCGTACGACCATCGCCGAGCCGCCGCCGCGGCGCACGGTCTCGGCTGCGGCCAGCCAGCGGCCGTCCGGGAGCCGCTGCACGCCGGTGGCCGCGCCGATCTCCGGATTGAGCCGGAACCCGTGCCCCAGCGCTTCCAGTTCGGTGCGCAGCGCGCTGTTCCACAGCCCCGGTTCGAGCTCGGTGGTCGTCTGGTTGCGCTGGCTCGCCCGGGGCGCGGCGATCGCGTCGACCAGCGGCAGGCCGCGGTCCAGGTGGCCGGTCAGGGTCTGCAGCACCGTGGTGATGATGGTCGCGCCGCCCGGGGAGCCGACGGCGAGCACCGGGCGGCCGTGGTCCAGCACGATCGTCGGGGACATCGAGGAGCGCGGCCGCTTGGCCGGACCGGGCAGGTTCGGGTCGGGCACGCCGGGGGCGGCGGGGGCGAAGGAGAAGTCCGTCAGCTCGTTGTTGAGCAGGAAGCCGCGGCCGGGCACGGTGATCGCGCTGCCGCCCGTCGACTCGATGGTCAGGGTGTACGAGACGACGTTGCCCCACCGGTCGGCCGCCGTGAGGTGGGTGGTGTTCTCGCCCTCGTACGTGGTCGGGGCGGCCTTGCCCGTCGTCCCGCAGCGCACCGGGTGCCGCGGGTCGCCGGGGGCCAGCGGACTGGTCAGCGCCCGGCCCGGGTCGATCAGGCAGCCGCGCGCGTCGGCGAACCGCTGCGAGAGCAGCCCGCGGGTCGGCACGTCCTCGAAGGCCGGGTCGCCCACCCAGCGCCCGCGGTCGGCGAAGGAGATCCGGGAGGCCTCGATGAAGCGGTGCAGGTACTGCGCCGGGGAGAGCGCGCCCAGGTCGGTGCGCTCCAGGATGTTGAGCGCCTCGCCGACGGTCGTGCCGCCGGAGGAGGACGGGGCCATGCCGTAGACGTCCAGGCCGCGGTAGCCCAGCCGGGTCGGCGCCTGCCGCTTGACGGCGTACGAGCGGAAGTCGGCGGCGGTGAGGTCGCCGGGCCGCACCACGCGGGTGGCGGCGGGGTCCACGGGCGGCGTGCGCACGGCACGCACGATGTCCGAGGCGATCGGCCCGCGGTACAGCGACCGGGTGCCGGTGCGGCCCAGTTCGGCGTACGTGGCCGCCAGCTCGGGGTTCTTGAAGGTGCTGCCGACCACGGGCAGCGCCCCGCCGGGCAGGAAGAGCTTCGCCGTGTCGGGGAAGTCCCGGAAGCGGGATTCGTTCGCCGCGGTCTGGGCGCGGAAGGTCTCGTCGACCGCGAACCCGTCGCGGGCCAGCTTCTCGGCGGGCTTCAGCAGCCGGCTCAGGGGCCGGGTGCCCCAGGCGTCGAGGGCGGCGCGCCAGGTGGCGGGGGTGCCGGGGACCCCGACGCCGAGTCCGCTGGTCTGGCCCTCGGCGAACGGAATGGCGACGCCGTTCTCCTGGAAGAGCTGCGCGTCGGCGGAGGCGGGCGCGGTCTCCCGGCCGTCGACGGTGTACACCCGGCGGTCGGACGCGTCGTAGTAGACGAAGTAGCCGCCCCCGCCGATGCCGGCGGAGTACGGCTCGGTGACCCCGAGCGCGGCGGCGGTGGCGACGGCGGCGTCGACGGCGTTGCCGCCGGCCCGCAGCACGGCGATGCCCGCGGCGGAGGCGTCGGCGTCGGCGCTGGCCACCGCGCCTCCGTAGCCGACGGCCACCGGCACCTTCGGCGGGGCACCGGGCCGCGTGGCCGCCCCGGTGGGCGGGGCGGTCGCCCCGGTGGCGGCGAGTGCCGCGGCGAGGGCGAGGAACGCCAACGGGCGGGAACGGGGACGGCGCATGCGGGACCTCCGGTCAACGGCGACCCGCGCAGGGTAACTTCACCACGGCTGCCACTACCATCCCGCGCATGAGCGAAGACGTCCGCAACATCGTGCTCGGGATGATAGCCACCGGGGGCAGCGCTGCCCTGGGGTGGTTCGCCCGCACCTACCTGTGGCGGCGCCGCCTCCGCCGCAAGCAGGCCTTCTTCGGCCTGCCGTCCGGGTCTGACTGCCTCTTCGTCGTGAACCGCCAGATGGGCGGCACCGAGGGCTCGGTCCACCGGCACGACGCCTTCGCACTTCTGGAGATCTCCTCGCTGATCAAGGACTGCGGGGCGAACGTCCAGATCGTCACGCACGACGGCGCCCGCCAGGGGTTCGGGCAGCGCGCGGAGTTCTGCGTCGGCGGGCCCGCCTCCAACGCCCGTACGGCCGCCCACCTGTCGTCCATGCTCCCGGGCGTCCGCGTCGACACCTCCACGGACGCCGGGCCGGACCGGGGGGCGCTGCGGACCGGCGCGGAGACCTACCGGTGGCAGAAGGGCGTCGTCGAGCACGTGCTGCTGGCGCGGCTGACCACCGGGGCGGGGACCCGCCCGGTGTTCCTGATCAGCGGGCAGACCGCCGTCAGCAACCAGGCCGCGGCCCGCTACCTGGCGCGCCACCACGAACAGCTCGCCCGCCGCCACGGCGACCGGTCCTTCGTCCTGGTGCTGAAGGTCGTCAACTCGCAGGCCTACGGCCCGGACGTGACCGAGCTCGTCGCGGACGTCACCGAGGCGGCCCGGACACCCGAAGCGGCAGCCGTGTGAGGCCGTTGATGAAGTTCGACACCAGCCGCCGGGGCTGACCGGCGAGCTCGGGGGCGGGCATGGCGGCCAGCCACTCCTCGTGGAGGGTGCGCAGCTGGAGGCGGGCGAAGTGCGCGCCGAGGCAGACGTGCGGGCCGTCGCCGAAGGAGACGTGCGGGTTGGGGGTGCGGCCCAGGTCCAGGCGGTGCGGATCGTGGAAGACGCGTTCGTCGTGGTTGGCGGAGGCGTGGAAGACGACGACCTTGTCCCCCGCCCGGACGGCCTGTCCCGCGAGCTCGGTGCCGGCGGCGGCCGTGCGGCGGAAGCTCAGCACGGGCGGGTGGACGCGCAGGAGTTCTTCGACGGCGAGCGCCGGGGAGACCTCCGCGGCGGCCAGGCGACGGTACTCGTCCGGGTTCCCGGCCAGGGCCAGCAGGCCGCCGGGGGCTGCGCTGCGCACGGTGTCGTTGCCCGCGACGGTCAGCAGGAAGAAGAACATCTCCAGCTCGCCGTCGGCCAGCTCCGCTTCGGCGAGCACGGTCATCAGGTCGTTGCCGGGGCGGCCGCGCTTGAACGCGGCCAGCTCGCGGGCGTAGTCGAACATCTCGCCGAGCAGGGCGGGCGAGCGCGGGTTGAGGGGGCGGCCGTCGGGGCCCGTGACGGGGGCGGGCGCGTCCTCGGGGTCCTGGTAGCCGATGATCCGTACCGTCCAGTCGAGCAGCAGCCCGCGGTCGGAGTCCGGGATGCCCATCAGGTCGGTCAGGTTGAGCAGGGCGTACTCGTCGGTGACGGTGCGCACGATGTCCGCGGCGCCGTCCTCGGCGCCGTCCCGGGCGGCCGCGAGGAGGTGCCGGGCCCGCTCACGCACCCGGCCGCCGAAGGCCTCGACCCGGGCCGGGGTGAAGGCCCGCGCGGCCATGCGGCGGAGCCTGCCGTGCTGCGAGGGGGTGTCCCCGGGCCCGCAGGGCCGGGGCACGGGGTCCTGGTTGAGCATGGTGCGGCGGAGGAACGGCAGGTCGGCCGGGTCCGGGTCGCGGATCTGGGTGGCGCCGAGGTACGAGGAGTACGTACGGGCGTCCTTGAGCACGCGGACGACGTCGGCGTGCCGGGTGACCGCCCAGAAGCCGGGTCCGGCGGGCCAGCCGAGTACGTCCGGTTCCGGCTGCCAGGCGACGGGGTGCCGGTCGCGCAGCTCGCGGTACGCGCCGTGCGGGACGCCCTCGGCGTAGATCCGCGGGTCGAAGACGTCGGGGACGCCGTCCGGGCCCATGTCAGACCGTGCCGGCCCGGCAGACGGCCGGCTTGGTCACGCCGTCGGGGCCCTCGAGCACCACGGCGGACCTGAAGGACTTCGCGCCGGCTTGCAGGAGGGTGCAGACCAATTGCTGCTGGGCGTCCTGCGACAGGGAGTTCACACGGAATCCGGGCACGAGGGTCATGGTGTCACCGTCCTCCTTGATGTGCAGCTCCCCGCTGCCCGGGCGGGGGGGCAGGGCGGTGCGCAGGCCCGCCGCACGCTCCTTGGCAGTGGGACCGTCCAGCAGCCGGCTCAGGGCGTAGCCGGGCGGGAGGACGTAGCCGCCGGGGGTTTCCGTGGCGGTGCGGTCGGACTGCGGGTCGCCGGTGGGCAAGCCGAAGGGGGCGGGGCGCACCACGGGCATGGGCCGGCCGGCCGCGTCGGTGAAGTACAGGACGACGCTCTGGTCGGAGGGGTCGGCGATGGACGGGACCCCGCCGGCCTCGACGACGCCGGTGCCCTGGATGCCGCCGATCTCGGCGCCGCAGCCGGTGAGCAGTGCCGTGCCCAGCAGGGCGGAGGCGAGGGCGGCGAGCCTGCCGCGGAGGGGGAGGCTCGGGTTCACGTGTGGGCCTCCAGTGGCATGTCGATGGTGAAGACCGCTCCGCCGACGGGTCCGTTGGCGGCCCGGACGGTGCCGCCGTGCAGGCGGACGTTCTCCAGGGTGATGGCGAGGCCGAGTCCGCTGCCCGCGGAGCGGGTGCGGGCCGCGTCCGCCTTGTAGAAGCGGTCGAAGATGTGCGGGAGCACCTCGGGGGCGATGCCGGGGCCGCTGTCGGCGACTTCGGTGAGCAGGCGCTCGCCGTCCGGGCCGGGCTCGGTGCGGACGGTGACCCACACCGGTCCGCCGCCGTGCCGCAGGCCGTTGCCGACGAGGTTGGCGAGGACCACGTCGAAGCGCCGGGGGTCCAGGCGGGCCCGCAGCCCTGCGGGCACCTGCAGGCCGACCCGGCCCTGCCAGTGGCGCCGCTCGAGGGTCTTGTGGATGGTCTCGGCGAGATCGACCTCGTCGAGGTGGAGTTCGGCGGCGCGGGCGTCGAAGCGGGATATCTCCATCAGGTCGTCGACGAGGACGGCGAGCTTGCCGGTCTCGGCGCTGACGAGCCGCAGTGCGGAGGCGGTGTCCGGGTCGAGGCGGGCCGCGTCCTCGTCGAGCACCTCGGTGACCGCGAGCATGCCGGTGAGCGGCGTGCGCAGTTCGTGGGAGACGTCGGCGGCGAAGCGTCTGGCCCGCGCCTCGGCCTGCTGGAGTTCCTCCACGGAGCGCTCCAGGGCGGCCGCGCTCTCGTTGAAGGTGCGCGCCAGGTCGGCGAGCTCGTCGCGGCCCTTGACCTCGATGCGGGCCTCGAGCTCGCCCCGGCCCAGCCGCCGGGCGGCCCGGCGCAGGTCCCGTACGGGCCGCAGCACGCTGCGGGCGGCCAGCAGGGCGGGTACGAGGGCGACGGCCAGCGCGGGCAGGGCGCCGTCCCGGGCGGCCACGACGAGGGCGTCGACGGTGGCCTGTTCGCCGCCCAGGTCCATGACGCCGTAGACGATCAGGCCGGAGGGCACGGTGTGGCCGTGGCGCTCGAACGCCGCCGGCATCGCGAAGGTCAGGTAGGCGTCGTTGCCGCGCGTCACCCGCTGGAAGGTGCCGGTGGGCTTGGCGCGGGCGGCGGCGCGCAGCTCGTCGGTGATCACCTTGGACTCGGGGAGCTTGTAGGACGACGCCCGGATCGAGCCGTACTCCGCGTAGACCGTCCAGGGGTGGGGCTTGCCGAGCCGGGCGAGGTCGTTGGCCAGCAGCTGGAGGCCGTCCGCGGTGGGCGGCAGGGGCACCTGCCGGTCCTCCAGCTGGTCGCGGAGGGTGGCCACCGCGGTGTCCTGGGCCTGCGTGAGGATGGCCGTCCGGGCCTCGCGGTAGGTCAGCGTGGCCGTGGTGCCCGCACTGATCGCGGCGACCAGCAGGAAGGCCGCGATCAGCCGGGTCCGCAGGCCCAGCGGGGCGATCCGGCGCAGCCTGCTCACAGGGGCCCGAAGCGGTAGCCGAACCCGCGGACGGTCTGGATGTAGCGGGGGCCGGCCGCGGGGTCCTCGACCTTGGTGCGCAGCCGCCGGACGCAGGCGTCCACCAGGCGGGCGTCGGCGTGGTAGTTGTGGTCCCAGACGTACTCGAGGAGCTGCTGCCGGCTGAAGACCTGCTCGGGCGAGGCGGACAGGTGCAGCAGGAGCTTGAGCTCGCTGGGCGCGAGCGCGAGCCGCTCGCCGTTCTTCGCGACGGTCAGCCCGGCCCGGTCGATGGCCAGTTCGCCGTGGAACTCGACCTCGGGGCGGCCCGCCGGGTCGGTGAGGCGGCGCAGGACCGCCCTGATGCGGGCTTCGATGACCTCGGTGCGGGCGGGTTTGACGATGTAGTCGTCGGCGCCCGCCTCCAGGCCGACGACGACGTCGAAGTCGTCGCCGCGGGCGGTCAGCATGATGATGGGGAGCTGGCTGGTCTCGCGTATCCGGCGGCAGACCTGTACGCCGTTCATGCCGGGCAGCATGAGGTCGAGCAGGACCAGCTCGGGCCGGAACTCGCGCAGGGCGTGCAGTCCCGCCTCGCCGGTCTCGGCCGCCCGCACCTCGTGTCCGCGGCGGCGCAGGCCGAGGCCGACGCCCTCCCGCACGGCAGGGTCGTCCTCTATCAGCAGTACGCGTGGCATCCGGTCATCTTCCCAGGTGTGTCGCGGCCGGCGTCGGCGCCCTACCTGCCGAGGCGTCTGCGCGCGGAGTCCAGCAGGCCGTTGATCTCCGTGAGCCGCAGCGGGCGGGCGAGCGCGGCGGTCACGGCGAGGAGCACGAGGGTGCCCGCGGCGGCCGCGGCGAGGTCGCCGAGGCCGTCGGCGGCGCGGGCGGCCGCGTAGCCGAGCGCGCCGGCGGGCAGCACGGCCGACAGCAGCCGCAGGTGCGCGACGAGCGCGGGAGAGCGCAGGACCGGGCCGCCGCCGAGGCGCCGCCCGAGGGTGAACGCGGTGACGGCGAAGCCCGCGAAGAGGGCGACGGAGTACGCGCCGGCCATGCCGGTGACGGCCCAGCGGGCGGGCAGGAGCAGGTAGGCGGCCGTCGAGAGCCCGGCGTTCAGGGCGGCGATGACCAGGTTGAGGAAGAAGGGCGTACGGGTGTCGGAGAGCGCGTAGAAGCCGCGCGAGAGCACGTACTGCCCGGAGAAGGCGATCAGCCCGGGGGCGAAGGCCATCAGCATCCCGGCCATGACCTCGACGTCGGCGGCGCCGGTGCGGCCGTACCCGAACACGCCGCCCATCACCCAGGGCGCGAGCGCGAGGAGGAGGCAGGCGGCCGGGACGACGAGCGCGGCGCTGGAGCGCAGGGCGTACGACACGTCGCGGCGCACGGCGGCGAGGTCCCCGTCGGCGGCGGCGCCGCTCATCCGGGGCATGAGGGCGGTGACGAGGGAGACGGTCACGATGCCCTGCGGGACGGCCCAGAGCAGGTACGCGTTGCTGTACGCCGTGTAGCCGGCGCCGCCTGCGAGGCCCTCCTCGACGGCGCGCAGCCCGGTGGAGGTGGACAGCCGGGTGACGGCCCAGTACGCGAGCTGGTTGGTCAGTACGAGCATGACGAGCCAGCCCGCGTTGCGCAGCGGGCGGGTCAGGCCGCTGCCGCGCCAGTCGAAGCGCGGGCGCCAGCGGAATCCGGCGCCGCGCAGGGAGGGGATCAGCGCGAGGGCCTGGACGACGATGCCCGCGGTGGTGCCCCAGCCCAGCAGGCGGGTCTCGGCGGCCGAGAGGCCGGACTGCGCGTCGTGCGCGACGGCCAGGAAGAGGCCGAAGACGGCGATCACGACGAGGTTGTTGAGGACCGGGGTCCACATCATGGCGCCGAACCGGCCGCGGGCGTTGAGGACCTGGCCCAGCAGGGTGAACACGCCGTAGAAGAGGATCTGCGGCAGGCAGTAGCGCGCCAGCGCCTCGGTCAGTTCCGCCTGGGCGCCGGTGTAGTCGGTGTACGCCGCCACCAGCAGCGGGGCGGCGAACACGGCTGCCGCGGTGATCACCAGCAGTGCGGCGGTGCACGCCGTCAGGAGCCGGTCGGTGTACGCGGCGCCGCCGTCCTCGTGCTCCTTGGCCGCGCGGACCAGCTCGGGGACGAAGACGGCGTTCAGCGCCCCGCCGATGAGCAGGATGTAGAGGATGTTCGGCACGGTGTTGGCCACGGCGTAGCCGTCGCCGAGCAGGCCGGTGCCCAGGGCGGCGACGACCACGGCGGAGCGGACGAACCCGGTGGCGCGGGAGACGATCGAGCCGGCGGCCATGAGCGCGCCGCTGCGCAGCACCGAGCGCTTGCGCGGGGCCGCGTGTGCGGGGCCGGAGGGTTCCGGCCGGGTGGCGGTGGCCGTCACCGGCGGGCCAGGTACGCCTGGAAGGCGCGGTACAGCGCGTTGTTGGCGGCTCCGCCCACTGGGGTCTCCCACTCTCCGAGGGTTTCGACGACCTGGCCGCCGGTGCCGAGCTTCCAGCGCAGCAGACCGAAGGAGCGGTCGTCGGGGTCGAGGGTGGAGGGTACCCCGCGCATGTCGTATTCGTCCGCTCCGAGGGCGTGCGCGTCGCACATCATCCGCCACTGGAGGGCGTTGCTGGGCCGGACTTCGCGGCGGTGGTCGGCGGAGGCGCCGGTCTGGTACCAGACCCGCTTCCCGGCGGTGATCATGGTGTGGGCGGCGAGGATCTCGCCCTGGTGGCGGGCGAGGTAGAGGCGCATCCGGCCGGGCTCCTCGGCGTTGAGCGCCGCGTACTGCTGCTCGTAGTAGGCCAGGGAGCGGCCGAGTCGGAAGCCGTCGCGCTCTTCGGTGATCCGCAGCAGCCGGTGGAACTCGGGGAGGTCCGCGGCGGAGCCGATGACGGTCTCGACGCCGGCCTTGCGGGCCTTGCGGACGTTGCGCCGCCATTCCTGGTTGAGGCCGGACCACACGTCGTCGAGGGTGCGGTCCCGCAGGGCGACGCGGAAGACGTGGCGGGGCTGGGCGTCGCCGTCGGACTCGCCGCCGCAGCGGGTCCAGCCGAGGGTGCGCAGCCGGTCGGCGAGGGCCGCGCCGACGGGGTCGACCTCGGTGGCCAGGACGTCGGAGATCCGGCGGCCGGGCCCGGTGGCGGCCTTGAGGACGGCGGCGTCCCAGCGACGGTAGGCGGGGGTGGGTCCGATGCGCACGGCGAAGGCTCCGGAGGCGCGCAGGTGGCGGACGAGCGGGGTGAGCCAGCGGTCGGCCGCGGGGTCGGACCAGTCCGCGACGGGGCCCTCGGGAAGGTAGGCGAAGTATTTGCGGGTGCCCGGGAACTGGCGGTAGAGGACCAGTGCGGCACCGGATATCTCGCCCGAGGGCAAGTGCCATCCGACCGTTTCCGAGCGCCATTGGTCCTTCACGTCGGCCCAGGAGGGGTACTGGAGGAAGCTCGCCTGGCGGCGGGCGGCGAGGAAGCGCCGGTACTCGAGGAGGGACAGGGACCGGACCTTGAACTCCTGGTCCCGGTCGGGCGGGGTGCTGGTCACGTACAGCGCGCACACGGCGGTCGCCTTCCTGCAGGTCCATCGGGTGTGGTGCACAGGACTTTCACAAGAAGCCGTGACGGTACGGCGCGCCGAATATGACCGGACGATGACCGTTCTGCTGCGGTCGACGTCACAACCGAAAGACCGATTACCTCGGCGGAATAGGCAACCTAAAGTCCCCTTGTCCGCATCTTGTTTGCGGACACACAGATTTCCGGAGGGGTTTTCGTTGAGCCGCATTCGCCGTACTTCCCTGTCGCGCCGCCAGGTCCGCAACGCCGCCGTCGCGGGCACCGTCCTGCTGGCCGCCACGCTGTCCGCCTGTTCGGGCGGGTCCGGGGGCTCCGGTTCCGGCGGCGATGCCGCGATGAAGCAGAAGCCCGACATGGCGATATCCGTGAACCTGACGGGCGACAAGGCGAAGGCGGGCGAGCCGGTGAAGGTGACGCTCGCGGCGGGGAGCAAGCTGTCGCTGGTGAAGGTGACCGACGGCAAGGGCGGGGAGCTCACCGGCCGGATATCCCCCGACGGCAAGGCGTGGGTTTCCGAGCGCAACGCCTCCCCGGGTACGGCGTACCGAGTCGAGGCCAAGGACACCGAGGGCGGCGCCGCTGACGCGAAGTTCGCCACCGCGGCCGCCGACAAGGTCAACAAGATCGTCATCAACCCCGGCAAGGGCAGCACGGTCGGCATCGCCCAGCCGCTGTCCCTCGTCTTCGACAACCCGGTCACGAACAAGGCCGAGGTGGAGAAGCACCTCAAGGTGACCACCTCGGACAACACCGAGGGGTCCTGGGGCTGGTTCAAGGACTACTCCGGCCAGGACCGGGTCGACTGGCGGCCGCGGGAGTACTGGAAGCCCGGCACCGACGTGAAGCTCCAGATGAACCTGAACGGCATCGACTCGGGCAAGGGCGGGGGCTACTTCGTCCGCGACTACAACACCGCCTTCACGATCGGCAGCGACCAGCGGATCAAGGTCGACCTCGACAGCAAGACGCTGACCATGACCCGGGACGGCAAGGAGATCAGGTCCATCCCGGTCGCGGCCGGCACCCCCGGCGGCCAGAAGGCCTCCTGGGAAGGGAAGATGGTCGTCATGGGCAAGGAGGGCACCATCCGGATGAACTCCCAGTCCGTGGGCCTCGGCGACGCCTACGACAAGATGGTCGACTACTCGGTGCGCCTGACCTGGTCGGGGATGTACGCACACGCGGCGCCGTGGAACGAGGGCAGCTTCGGGCGCGTCAACAACAGCTCGGGCTGCGTGGGCATGAGCAACTCCAACGCCGCCGACTTCTACCGCGAGGTCCGGCCCGGCGACCTCTTCGAGGTGGTCGGCAGCGGCTCGAAGGGCAAGCCGGAGATCGGCAACGGCTACGGGGAGTGGAACCTGTCCTGGGCCGAGTGGCAGACGAAGAGCGCCCTCCACGGCAACGGCGCGCCGTCCGCCCCGCGCACCTGACACCCCCGCCAAACGCGTCAAGCCCGCCGGCGCAAGGTAAGCAGGAATCTCCCGGCCTCAGCCGGGAGAACGCTTCAAATCGAGCACAACCCCGCCGACGCGCAGCTGACCTTCTCCTCGCCCGGTGCCGACCCCTCGTACCTGTCGGTCCCGCTCCGCGAGCAGTGATCACCGACTGCTGCCGGGGGTGGGGCGGCTCGTCCCGCGCCCCCCGCTCCCGGCAGCCGTCAGTGCTTGAGGATCTTCGAGAGGAAGTCCTTGGCGCGCTCGCTCTGCGGATTCGTGAAGAACTCCTCGGGGGTCCGGTCCTCGACGATCTTGCCGTCGGCCATGAACACGACGCGGTTGGCGGCGGAACGCGCGAAGCCCATCTCGTGGGTGACGACGACCATGGTCATGCCCTCGCGGGCGAGCTGCTGCATGACCTCCAGGACTTCGTTGATCATCTCCGGGTCGAGGGCGGAGGTCGGCTCGTCGAAGAGCAGGGCCTTGGGGTCCATGGCCAGGGCTCGGGCGATCGCCACGCGCTGCTGCTGGCCGCCCGAGAGCTGGGCGGGGAACTTGGGCGCCTGGTCGGCCAGGCCCACCCGGTCGAGCAGCTCGCGGGAGCGGCGGTCCGCCTCGGCCTTCCCGCGCCCGCGGACCTTGATCTGGGCCAGCGAGACGTTGTCGAGCACGGTCTTGTGGGCGAAGAGGTTGAAGGACTGGAAGACCATGCCCACCTCGGCCCGCAGGGAGGCCAGGTCCTTGCCCTCGTCCGGGAGGAGCTTGCCGTCCAGCCGGATGGTGCCGGACTCGATGGGCTCAAGCCGGTTGATGGCCCGGCACAGGGTGGACTTCCCGGAGCCGGACGGGCCGATGACCACCACCACCTCCCCGCGGCCGACGGTGAGGTTGATGTCCCGGAGCACGTGCAGCTCTCCGAAATGTTTGTTGACGTCCCGCAGCTCGATCAACGGATCGACGGCCATACGCTGCCCTACCCACTCTCGCTCTGTCGCGGTCAGCGCAAACTATCCAGCCGGGCCGGCGACTTCACCTCGACACGCATGGAAGCAGCACAACCCGTCCCGGTCACGCCTCGGAAGCCTCGGCGTAGGCCTGGGACAGCTCGGGCGAGCCGGTCATCGCCCAGGAGATCCCCGACTCCACGACGTTCAGCTCCCGGCCCGAGAGCAGCCTGATCACCGGCTGGCCGTTGGGCCACACCTGCCAGACCGCGCCCGGAACGCTCCTGATGATGACCGTTCCCAGGTAGAGGCCGGCGTCGTTGCCCAGCCACGGCACGGCCTCCGGGTCCCGGCGCCAGCGCGGCATCAGCTGGTCCAGGGCTTCCAACGAGGCCGGGGTCTCGTCCAGTTCGAGTCCGGCCGCCCCCGCCTGGACACGGAGCATCTCGCATTCCGAGAAGAGCTCGGCGACCCCTTCCGGGTCGTCCGCGAGAGCGGTCGCCAGGGCCAGACCGTGTCCCGCTTCATGCCGCTTACGCCAGTTGTCCAGGAAAGGGATGTTCATCCGGTCAGCCTCGCATTCGTATGCGTCCGGGTGGCACAGGCGCGCCTGTGCCACCCACTCCCCCGACCGGGGGGCGGTCACACGTCCAGGTCGACGACGACGGGGGCGTGGTCCGAGGCCCCCTTGCCCTTGCGCTCCTCCCGGTCCACGTAGGAGTCCTTGACCGCCTTCACGAAGGGTGTGTTGCCGTACACCAGGTCGATGCGCATGCCCTTGTTCTTCGGGAACGCCAGCATGCGGTAGTCCCAGTAGGTGTACGGCCTGTCGTACTTGAGGGGGCGCGGGACGACGTCGGTCAGGCCGGCGGCACGCAGTGCCGCGAGGGCCTCGCGCTCGGCCGGGGTCACGTGGGTGGCCCCCACGAAGACGGAGGGGTCCCACACGTCCTCGTCGGTCGGTGCGACGTTGAAGTCCCCGAGGACGGCGAACGGCCGCTCCCCCGCTGCGTCTTCGGCCACGGCCGCGGACAGCGACCGGAACCAGTGGAGCTTGTAGCCGTAGTGGTCGTGCTCGACCTCGCGGCCGTTGGGTACGTACACCGACCAGACGCGGACCCCGCCGCAGGTCGCCGAGATGGCCCGGGGCTCCTGTACGCCCTCGTAGTCCGGCCCGTCGGGCAGGCCGGTCACCACGTCCTCCAGGCCGACCCTGGAGACCAGTGCGACGCCGTTCCACCGGCCGGTGGCGTTCACCACCGACTCGTAGCCGAGCTCGCGGAGCTCCGCGTGCGGGAACTGCTCGGCGGAGCACTTGGTCTCCTGGATGCAGAGCACGTCCGTGCCGGTGCTCTCCAGCCAGGCCAGCAGCCGGGGCAGCCGGGCGGTGATCGAGTTGACGTTCCACGTGGCAATGCGCATGCCCCCAACCTACCGCCCGGGTCCGACAGTCACAGGTCGGTGGCATCCCCGGCGGCGAGCCGCAGGTGGGGGGCGCCGGCCAGCTTCTCCAGGACGGAGTCGTAGATGGGCCGGGCCAGCCCGGCGAGGTAGGCGTCGTGGATGTCGACGGCCCTGGCAGGCTTGACCTCGCGGACGTAGTCGATCACCTCGGCGATCTTGTTCCAGGGGGCGTGGACCGGGAGCATCAGGGTGTCCACGGGGGTGCCGGGCACGGTGAGGGCGTCGCCGGGGTGGAAGAGGGAACCCTCCACGAGGTAGCCGACGTTCGTGACGCGCGGGAGGTCGGGGTGGATCACGGCGTGCAGCTCGCCGTGCACCTGGACCTCGAACCCGGCCGCCGTGAAGGTGTCGCCGTTGCCGACGGTGTGCACGCGGCCGGGGTAGGCGGCGGCGAGCTTGCCGGCGACGCTGCGCAGGGTCCACAGCTGCGCCGCGGGGTTCACGTCCAGCGCGGCCCGCAGCCGGCCCTCGTCGAAGTGGTCGGGGTGCTCGTGCGTGACCAGCAGGGCGTCGGCGCCGAGCCCGGCGTCCGGCTCGCTGAACGCGCCCGGATCGATGACCAGCGTCCGCCCGTCCTTCTCCACCTGGACGCAGGAGTGCAGCTTCTTCGTGAGCTTCATGGGGCCAGGCTAGGGGGTGCCCCGTGGATCGGGCCGGATCAGGGGGTGGCGGTGGAGACCACGTACACCCGGGGCTTCTCGGGGTCGGTCATGTCGACCGTGACGTCCTGGGTGGGGCGCGGGTCGGGCTGGTCGTGGGTGGTGCCGACCCACGTGCGGTCGGGGGCCCAGCTCCAGCCGGCCACCTCCGCGTCCCGCTCGCCGATGGAGACGCCGGGCTCGAGGGCCTCTTCGCTGGTGCCGATCGCCTTGAGGAAGATCCTGAGGTCGACGGGGTTGGTCGTGAACTGGACGTACAGCCGGCTGGTGCGCCAGTTGTTGGTCTCGTAGAAGCCGACGCCGGTGGACCAGTCCGGGACCGGGACCTCGTAGATGCTGCGCTGCACCCGGGACGGCCAGCCGGCCCGCACCTGCGTGGCGCCGACCTTCGCGGCCTTGTCGCGGCCGCTCTCGCGGCTCTGCTCGGCGGAGATGGCGAGGTAGCCCGCCGGGATCCCGATGAGCAGCACGATGATGATCGCCGTGAGCCAGCGGCGCCGGACGACGTGGCGGCGGTCCTCGGCGGGCGGCGGGGTGCCGCCGTCGGGGGCCTGGGCCTGGCGGGGCAGGGTGGGGGTCACGGCTGGTCCTCGGTCACTGCGGGTGCTCGGTCACTGCGGATACTCGGTCACGGCTCGTGCGCGGCCGGGGCCCTCACTGCCGGTCGGCGGGCAGGGCTGGTTCTGGTTCACGGCTGCTCCCCCGGCTTATCCGGGTCGGCCTTGCGCGCCTCGCCCGTGGTGAAGCCGGTCCACAGGCGTCCGGCCTGTGCGTAGCGCTCGTACCGCTCGACGCGCCGGCGGTTGGCGCGGCGGAAGCGGCGGGCGACCAGGCGGGCGAGGTCCGCGGCTCCGACCATACCGGCCTCGGGGCCCAGCTGGGCCTTGGTGATCCGGGCCTCCGGGCGGTAGCCGCGACCGGTCAGGTGGCGCCGGAAGGCGTCCCTGGCGGGTCCGATGAGCAGGTCGTCGGCGGCGCTGACGCCCCCGCCGATGACGAAGCAGGAGGGGTCGAGGGCGGCGGCGAGGTTGGCGATGCCGACGCCCAGCCACTGGCCGATGTCCTGGAGCAGCTCGACGCACATCGCGTCGCCCTCGCGGGCCAGCTCGGTGATGAGCGGTCCGGTGATGTCAGGGATGCTGCCCTTGACCCGCTCGATGATGCCGTACGCGACCGGGGAGTCGGCGGCGGCGAGCTCGCGGGCCTCGCGGACCAGGGCGTTGCCCGAGCTGTACTGCTCCCAGCAGCCGCGGTTGCCGCAGGGGCAGCGGTGGCCGCCGGGGACGACCTGCATGTGGCCGAACTCGCCCGCGACGCCGAACTTGCCCCGCTTGACCTGGCCGTCCTCCAGGATCGCGCCGCCGATGCCGGTGCCGAGGGTGATCATCACGAGATGGTCCTCGCCGCGGCCCGCGCCGAAGCGCCATTCCGCCCAGGCGGCGGTGTTGGCGTCGTTGTCGACCATGACGGGCACGGCGAGGCGGGACTGGAGGGCGTCCCGCAGCGGCTCGTCGCGCCAGGCCAGGTGGGGCGCGAAGAGCACCCGGGAGCGGTTGGCGTCGACCCAGCCGGCCGCGCCGATGCCCACCGCGTGCACGTCGTGCCGGTCGGAGAGGTCGAGGACCAGCTCGACGATGGTGTCCTCGACGACCTTGGGGCTCTTGGACTTGTCGGGGGTCTCGGTGCGCAGCTTCTCCAGGATCACGCCGTCGGCGTCGACGACGCCGGCCATCACCTTGGTGCCGCCGATGTCGATGCCGACGGTGGGGACGCGCGGGGCGGTCAGGTGGGAGCGCCGTTCACGGGTCCCGACGGTGCGCAGGACGGTGCCTCGCGCCGAGCCGCGGTGGGCGAGCGTGAAGTCCCGGTACGTACTCATCGAGTGGTCGTGTCCCTCAGTGTCCGTCGCGGTCGGTGGGCGTGGGTGCTCCTGGTCCGCCTGGTGGCCGTGGTTCCGATTCTGCCACCCGCTCCAGCTCGTGGCTCAGCTCGTCGAGCTCGGAGCCGCCCGCCATCTGGCGGGTGAGCTCGTCCAGGGTGATGGAGTCGCGGGTGTGACTGCCCGCCATCGCGCCCCGCTTGAGCAGCACGAAGCGGTCGCCGACGAGGTGGGCGTGGTGCGGGTTGTGCGTGATGAGGACCACGCCGAGGCCGGCGTCCCGGGCGGCGGCAACGTACTTGAGGACCACGCCGGACTGCTTGACACCGAGTGCCGCGGTGGGCTCGTCGAGTACGAGGACCTTCGCGCCGAAGTGGACGGCGCGGGCGATGGCCACGCACTGGCGCTCGCCGCCGGAGAGGGTGCCGATGGGCTGGTCCACGTCGCGCAGGTCGATGCCCATGCGGAGCAGCTCCGTGCGCGTGGTCTCGCGCATGAGGGCCACGTCGAGGCGGCGGAAGGGGCCGCGGCCGCGGGTGGGCTCGGAGCCGAGGAAGAAGTTCCGCCAGACCGGCATGAGCGGGACGACGGCGAGGTCCTGGTAAACGGTGGCGATGCCGCGGTCCAGGGCGGCGCGCGGGTTGGCGAGCACGGTCTCCTCGCCGTCGATGCGGAAGGTGCCGCCGTCGTGCTGGTGCAGACCCGCGATGATCTTGATGAGGGTCGACTTGCCGGCGCCGTTGTCGCCGAGCACGCAGGTGATCTCGCCCGCGGAGACCTCCAGGGAGACCCCTTCGAGGGCCTTGATGTTGCCGTAGTGCTTGCTGATGCCGGTCAGCTCGATCAGGGCCGTCACGAGGTCGCCTCCGCGCGCTTGCGCACCCAGGCGTTGAGCAGGGTGGCGAGAAGGAGCATGGCTCCGAGGAAGAACTTGAACCAGTCCGGGTCCCACTGGGCGTAGACGATGCCGTTGCTCGTCATGCCGAAGATGAAGGCGCCCACGGCCGAACCGATGGCGGAGCCGTATCCGCCGGTCATCAGGCAGCCGCCGATGACGGCCGCGATGATGTACAGGAATTCGTTGCCGACGCCCTCGCCCGACTGGACCACGTCGAACGAGAACAGGATGTGCTGGCCGGAGATCCAGGCGCACAGGGCGACGCCCATGTAGAGCCCGATCCGGGTCTTGACCACGGGGACGCCGACCGCGCGGGCCGCGTCCGCGCCGCCGCCGACCGCGAAGATCCAGTTTCCGGCGCGGGTGCGCAGCAGGATCCAGGTGGCGAGGGCGACCAGGGCCAGCCACCACAGGATGGTGACCTTGAGGGTGACCGGTCCGATGGTCCACTGGGACGCGAAGAGGGCCCGGGCGGAGGGGAAGCCCTCCATGTCGCCGATGGCCTTGGTGGAGACGGTGCCGCTGATCAGCTTGGTGAAGCCGAGGTTCAGGCCGGTCAGCATCAGGAAGGTGCCGAGCGTGATGATGAAGCTCGGGAGCTTCGTGCGGGTGAGCATGAAGCCGTTGAAGAAGCCGAAGGCCAGGGTGACCAGCAGGGACACCAGGACGCCGACCCAGACGTTGGCGGTCATCTGGTAGCTGAACATCGAGGAGATCAGCGCCGAGCTGGTGACCATGACGCCGGCGGACAGGTCGAACTCCCCGCCGATCATCAGCAGCGCCACGGGCACGGCCATGATCCCGATGGTGGAGGCCGAGTAGAGGATCGTGCTCAGGCTGCTCGCGCGCAGGAAGCTGTCGGCGGCGAAGGAGAAGAAGACGAACACCGCGGCGGCGCCGACGACCGCGCCGAGCTCGGGCCGACCGAGGAGCCGCCGGACCAGGGAGACCGGGGCGAGGCGCTCGTCGGCGGCGGGTGCGGCCGCGCTCATCGGCTGCCCCGCTTGATGTACTCCTCCAGCTCGGCGGCGTCCTCGGCCCCGACGATCTGCGGCCCGGTGAGCACGGGGCGGCCGCCGCCGAGGACGTCGGCGTTGTAGCGGTAGAGCCACAGCAGGTCCACGGCCTCGTAGCCCTGGAGGTAGGGCTGCTGGTCGACGGCGAAGCCGAGGGTGCCGTTCTGGAGGTCGGCCGCGACCTGGGCGTTCAGGTCGAAGGTGTCGACCTCGGCCTTGCTGCCGGCCTGCTGCTTCGCCTTGACGGCGGTGGGGGCGAAGGGCGCGCCCAGGGTCAGGATGGCGTCGATGGCCGGGTCGGCCTGCAGTTTCGCCTGGATGGCCGCCTGCACGGAGGGCATGTTGGTGCCTTCGACGTACAGGTTTTCCAGGGTGCCGCCGAAGGTCTTCTTCGCTCCGGCGCAGCGCTGCTCGTGGCCGACGTTGCCCTGCTCGTGCAGGACGCACACGGCCTTCTTCTTGCCGCGCCGGGTCAGCTCGCTGCCGACGGCCTCGCCCGCGATCTCCTCGTCCTGGCCGATGTGGGTCAGCGCGCCGTACGCCTTGGACTGGGCGGATCCCGAGTTCACGGTGATGACGGGGATGCCGGCCTTGACGGCCTTGGCGAGCACGTCCTTGAGGGCCTCGGGCTTGGCGAGGCTGACGATGATGCCCTGGACCTTCTGGTCGATCGCGTTCTGCACGTACTGGGCCTGCTGCTGGGCCTGGTCGTCGTGGGAGTAGACGAAGTTGATGTTGTCCTTGGCCGCGGCTTCCCCGGCGCCCTTCTGGACGATGTCCCAGAAGGTGTCGCCGTCGCCGGCGTGGGTGACCATCGCGAAGGTCCAGCGCGGCGTGGAGACGGCCGGGCGCCCCTGCTCGGCGGCGGCGCGCGCCCGCTCCTCGGCCCGCTTGCCGCCCGTACTGCTGCATCCCGCGAGGGAGGCTCCCAGCACTGCCGCGAGCAGCACGCCCACGGCGCGTGCCGCCCCTGTCCGAACCCTAGCCACGTCGCCGCGCCCTTCCCATGCATCGAGTCAATACGGTCAAACCGTTTCCAGCCGCCCAAGTATCCGCCACCCGGTCCAGCGGGCCGAATCCGCCCGAAGCGCCGGAACGGCCGGAAGCACAGGAATCGCCGGAACCGCCAGAAACGCCGGATATCACGAAATGATTGACAGGTGCGCCCGGCGGGGTCACGTTGAACCCATGCGAATCGGGCTCATCGGGACGGGCCGGATCGGATCGTTCCACGCCGCCGCCCTGAGCCGGCACCCCGAGGCCGGCTCCCTGCTGCTGGCCGACGCCGAGCCGGCGCGGGCCGCCGCGCTCGCGGACCGGCTGGGCGCGACGGCGGCTCCGACCGTGGACGCCGTCTTCACCTGGGGCGTGGACGCGGTGGTGGTGGCGTGCGCGACGGCCGGGCACCCCGAGCTGATCACCCGGGCGGTCCGGGCGGGCCTGCCGGTGTTCTGCGAGAAGCCGGTCGCGCCTGACCTGCCGGGGACGCTGGCCGCACTGGCCGAGGTGGCGGCCGCGGGCGGGGTGCTCCAGCTCGGCTTCATGCGCCGCTTCGACGCGGGCTACCGCACGGCCCGGGAGCTGGTGCGGTCCGGGGCACTGGGCCGGCTGCACACCGTACGGACGATGACCGCGGATCCGGCTCCGCCGCCGCCCGGGTACCTGGCCACGTCCGGCGGGCTGTACCGGGACTGCCTGGTGCACGACTTCGACATGGTGCGCTGGGTGACCGGGCGGGAGGTGGCGGAGGTCTTCGCCACCGGGTCGGACGCGGGTCCGGCGATGTTCCGGGAGGCGGGCGACGTCGACACGGTCGCGGCCGTCCTGACGCTCGACGACGGCGTCCTGGTCACGTGTACCGGATCGCGCTGCAACGGCGCCGGGTACGACGTGCGGATGGAGCTGGCCGGGGAGCTGGACCAGGTCTCGGCCGGGCTGGACGACCGTACGCCGATCGCCTCCACCGAGCCGCAGGGCCCGCCCCCGGCGACCAAGCCGTGGTCCGGTTTCCTGGAGCGGTTCGCGCCCGCGTACGAAGCCGAGCTGGACGCGTTCGTCCGGCTGGTGCGCGGCGAGGGCGTCAACCCGTGCGACGGGCGGGAGGGCCTGCACGCCCTGCGGGTCGCCGAGGCGTGCGAGCGCTCCCGCCGGGAGCACCGGCCGGTCTCCCTGGCGGAGATCCCGGCCGGTCTCCCGGTCCGCTGAGGGCGTCTGCATCCGCGGGGCTACCAGCTGACCGGCAGCCGCTTCACGCCCCGGATCAGCGAGGCGGTGATCCACTCGTACGGTTCGCCGCCCCGGACCTCGGCGAGGTCGGGGAAGCGCTCCAGCAGGGCGCGGATCGCGATCCGGGCCTCCATGCGGGCCAGCGGCGCGCCGATGCAGAAGTGGATGCCGTGGCCGAAGGCCAGGTGGCCCTGGGGGGCGCGCCGGATGTCGAAGACGTCCGGCTCCGGGTAGCGCTGCGGGTCGCGGCCGCCGGCGGCCAGGGAGACCAGGACGGGGTCGCCCTTGGCGATGGTGACGCCGCCGATCTGCATGTCCTGGTGGGCGAAGCGGAACGTCGCGTTCTCGACCGGTCCGTCGTAGCGGAGCATCTCCTCCACGGCCCCGTCGAGCAGTCCGTCGAGGTCGGCGCGGAGGGCGGCGAGCTGCTCGGGGTGGGCGAGCAGGGCGCGGACGCCGTTGCCGATGAGGTTGACGGTGGTCTCGTGTCCGGCGACGAGCAGCAGGAAGGCCATGCCGATCAGCTCTTCGCCGTCGAGCCGGTCGCCCCCGTCGGCCGCGGCCCCGTCTCCGGCCCCGTCGCCGTCTCCGTCTCCGCTTTCGTCCCTGGTCTGGATCAGGGCGCTGAGCAGGTCCTCGCCGCCGGCGGCGCGCTTGCGCTCGATGAGCCCGGCCAGATAGGCGGCCATGTCCTGGAGGGCCTTGAGCTCGGTGTCCGGGGTGGCGGGCGCCAGGATCTCGTTGGACATGAGCCGGAACGGCTCGCGGTCCAGGTCCGGCACGCCGAGCAGCTCGCAGATGACCGTCATGGGCAGCGGGAAGGCGAACGAGCCGATGAGGTCGGCGGTGCGGCTGCCGTCCGCCTCCATGGCGTCGAGCAGCTCGTCGGTGATCTGCTGGACCCGCGGGCGCATGGCCTCGATGCGGCGCGAGGTGAACTCGCGCGCGACCAGCTTGCGCAGCCGGGTGTGGTGCGGCGGGTCGGTCTCCAGCATGTTGCGGTTGACCTCGCTGGTGACGGGGTAGTCGGCGTACCGCTCGTGGATGCGCCAGTCCTTGCCGAGCGCCGGGTGGGCGAGGGCCTGGCGGGCCTCCTCGTGTCCCACGATCAGCCAGAGCTGGTCGCCGTTGGCGTCCGTGACCCGGTGCACCGGGCCGGTTTCGCGCATGGTCTTGTAATACGGATACGGGTTCTCGTTGAAGTCCTCGGCGTATCCGGTGATGTCCATCAGTGGCATGTCGGCCACCTCCCCCGTGGTGATGCCGGTCAGCGTACGTCCGGCAATCGCACACAGGGTCGAATTCCGGACACCCCGTCAGGCCCCGTGCGCCTCCGCCGCCCGGCGGCCCCAGGCCGTGCCGGCCAGGACGAGCGCCGCACCCGCCAGCCCGGCGGCCCCGAGGTGCTCGCCGCCGAGCGCGATGCCCGCGGCCGCGGCCCACAGGGGCTCGGTGCCCAGCAGCAGGCTGACCCGCGAGGGAGAGGTCCGGCGCACGGCCCACATCTGCACGAAGAAGGCGAAGAGGGTGCAGAAGACGGAGAGGAAGATCAGGCCGGCCCATTCGCGCGGGCCGAAGCCCGCGGCCACGGCCCACGGCGTGCTGCCGTCGCCGGACAGGGCTCCCGGGAGGACCAGGACGGCGAACACGGCGGCGGCCGTGCCCAGCTGGACGGTGGTGAGCGAGAGCGAGTCGGCGCCCCGGACCGCCTCCATGCGGGCCGTCAGCAGCACGTTGACGGTGCGGGCCACGGCGGCGAGGAGGATCAGCAGGTCGCCCGTGGAGGGGGCGGTGAACCCCGCCCCCTGCGTCAGCAGGACCACGCCCGCTACCGAGACCGCGGCCGCCGCGAGGAAGGCCGCAGGCGGCCGGACCCGGCGCACGGCGGCTTCCGCAAGTGGCGTGAAGATCATGGTCAGACTGATGATCAGCCCGGCATTGGTGGCGGACGTGTGGACGACGCCGTACGTCTCGAGCAGGAAGATCCCGCTCAGTACGAGCCCCAGCAGCCCGCCGGCGCGCCACTGGGCCGGGGTCAGCGCCCGCAGCCCGCGCCGGCCGGCCACGACGAGCACCGGCAGGACCAGCGAGAAGCGCAGCACGAGCACGGCCACGACGGTGTGCGCGAGGGTGATCTCCTTGGCCGCGAGGTAGCTGCCGCCCCAGACCGCGGCGACGAGCAGGACGGGCAGGTCCGCGAGCCAGGGGCGGCGGGGGGCGACGGCGGGCGCGGGCGGCGCGGCGAGCGAGGACACCGGGATCTCCAACGGCTGGTGGCGGTGGAGACGTCGGCGGCTCGCACGGGAACGATCAACGTACCCGCAGGAGGCCGCGCCGGTCGAGGCGTTTCCCCTGCGCCGGAAACCCGTCTCCGCGCCGCAGTGAAAAGCGACATGGGACGTACCGGCGCTGTCTTCCGGTACGTCCCACGGGTCCCGCGGGACGTGCCGGCGCTGTCTTCCGGCACGTCCCCTGGGTCACGGGCGGGTGTCGCTCCGCCCGAGTCTCGTCTCGCTGCGGCGTCTCAGCCGTTCAGCTCCTGGTGGCGGGCGGTCAGCGCCGCCGCACCCTGCTCCGTCAGCGAGCCGTACAGGCGCAGCCGGGAGAAACCGCCGTCCGGGAAGATGTCGATCCGGACGTGGGTGCCGACCGCCGGGGCGTCGAGCACGAAGCGGTGGTTGGTGTCGGGCTGGAGGCGGGTGCGCGGCAGGAACTCCGTCCACTCGCCCTCCTCGCCCGTCTTGACCGACAGGGAGGCCCAGCCGGCGGAGTTGCCCTTGAGGTAGGCGGTGTCGATCTCGACGGCGCGGATCTCCGACTCGGCGACGAGCTGGTAGCGGATCCAGTCGTTGCCCTTGTCGCGGCGGCGGGCGGTCTCCCAGCCGTCGTCCATCTTGCGGGAGCGGCCCGGGTTGATGGTGTTGGTCGGCGGGGAGTAGAAGCGGTTCGACGCGTCCTGGACGGCGCCGCCGTTCTCCAGGGCCACCACGTCGAACGAACCGAGCGCGTCGAGCCACTTCGGGTCCGGCAGGACCTCGCCGTAGACGCGCAGGCGGGCGATGCCGCCGTCGGGGTGCTGGTTGACGCGCAGGTGCGTGAAGCGCTGCGCGGCGGTGACCTCGAAGCCGTTGGCCGCGTGGCCGCCGACGGGCGTGCGCGGGACCAGGGTGGTCCACTTGACGTCGTCGGCGAGGAGCTCCTCGGGCGTCGGGGCGCCCTGCACGGACGTGCCCTCGATCGAGACGGCCTGCGGCATGTTGCCGCGGAAGTGGGCGGTGTCGACGACGATGCCGCGGATCACGCCGGGGGCGCCCAGGCGTACGAGCGCCCAGTCGTGGTCCTCGGCGGTCGGCCAGGGCTGCTCGGCGGAGACGCCGCGGCGGCGGCGGGTCTCCCAGCCGTCCATGACCTTGCCCTTGTGGCCGAAGTCCTCGGGGTCGAAGTGCGCGGGCTCGGAGATCAGCAGGTTCTCGCGCTGGGCGAAGAACTCGTCGTTGGCCTCGATGACACCGGCGCCCAGCTCACGGGCGGCGAGGTTCGCGTACTGGGTGAACGGGAAGTCCGCGGTGCGGTAGTCCGCGTACGGGTCGCCGCCTCCGTACGGGTTCGCGTTGCCGGTGAAAGAAGGGATCGCCACTGTCAGTTCTGCCTTTCGAGGAGGAGGCCCGTGGGCTCGGTCGGGGTGCCGTGGTCGGCGATCTGCGTGCCGCGCAGCCAGGTGGACTTCACGACGCCGTATAGGGTCTTGCCCGCGTACGCCGTGACCCGGTTGCGGTGGTGGAGCTCGGCCGGATCCACGGTGAAGGTCTCTTCGGGGGCGAGGACGGCGAAGTCGGCATCGCGGCCGGCCTCGATCGCGCCCTTCTGCGCCAGGCCCGCGAGGGCGGCCGGGGCGGCGGACATCCAGCGCACGACGTCCTCCAGCGTGCGCCCGCGCCGCTTCGCCTCGGTCCAGATCGCCGGGAGGCCCAGCTGGAGGGAGGAGATGCCGCCCCAGGCGGTGGAGAAGTCGCTCGTCTTGAGGTCCGCGGTGGACGGGGAGTGGTCGGAGACGATGCAGTCGATGGTGCCGTCGGCGAGCGCGTCCCACAGGAGGTCCTGGTTGGCGGCCTCGCGGATGGGCGGGCAGCACTTGAACTCGCTGGCGCCGTCCGGCACTTCCTCGGCGGTCAGGGTGAGGTAGTGCGGGCAGGACTCGACGGTGATCTTGACGCCTTCGGCCTTCGCGGCGGCGATCAGCGGCAGCGCGTCGCTCGACGACAGGTGCAGGACGTGCACGCGGGCGTTCAGCCGCTTGGCCTGGGCGATCAGGTTCTCGATCGCGGTGTTCTCGGCGTCGCGGGGGCGCGAGGCGAGGAAGTCGGCGTACTTCGGGCCCGGGGTGACGGGCGCGGAGTCCAGGTGGTGCGGGTCCTCGGCGTGCACGATCATCAGGCCGCCGAAACCGGTGATCTCCGCGAGGGAGGTGGCCAGCTGCTCCTGGTCGAGCTCGGGGAACTCGTCCACGCCGGACGGCGAGAGGAAGCACTTGAACCCGAAGACGCCGGCGCCGTGCAGCGGGGCCAGGTCCTTGACGTTGTCGGGCAGGGCGCCGCCCCAGAAGCCGACGTCTACGTGCGCCTTGGCGCGGGCGACCTCCTGCTTGACGGTCAGGTTGTCCACCGTGGTGGTCGGCGGGAGGGAGTTGAGCGGCATGTCCAGGATCGTGGTGATGCCGCCGGCCGCGGCGGCGCGGGTGGCCGTCCAGAAGCCCTCCCACTCGGTGCGGCCCGGGTCGTTCACGTGGACGTGGGTGTCGACCAGACCGGGGAGCAGGACGTCGTCCCCGAAGTCCTCGACCCGCGCGCCCGCGGGCGCCTCGGTCTCGTACGGCAGCACGGCCGCGATCTTCCCGCCGGCGACCGCGACCGAAGCCGCACGCGTCCCCCCGGGGGTGATGACGCGCGTCGAGCGCAGTACCAGTTCCACAGCCACGTCGGACACCCGGAACCTCCCCATCTACTTCCACAGAGCGAAATTCAACGTTCTGTTGACGGAGTCTTCATGCCGATCCGGGGGCCCGTCAAGAGTCCCCGGACGGACACCCGACCGGCGCGCGCCGCAATTGGATGTTTCCACAGAATGGAATTAAGATTTCGCTCTACAGAACGTAGCTACCACCACCGCCGACCGTCCGGGCCGACTCGCCGGGGCGGCGCCCACCAGGACAAACCGCCTCTGACCGGCGGGTACGGCTTTGGCCTGGCGCTAGGGCGGGCGGCGACCGCCGGGTAGGCTGCTTCCTTGCCTGCCAGCACCGAAAGGACCGCGCCGTGCCGACGTCCAGCGCCAGCACCACCGACGCTTCCGCCAAAACCTCCGCCGCCAGCGGTGGCGTCCAGTCCCTCGAGCGCGCCTTCGATCTGCTCGAACGCATGGCCGATGCGGGGGGCGAAGTCGGCCTGAGCGAGCTGTCCGCCGCGAGCGGACTGCCGCTCCCCACCATCCACCGTCTCATGCGGACCCTGGTCGCGTGCGGGTACGTACGCCAGCAGACCAACCGGCGGTACTCCCTCGGACCCCGGCTGATCCGCCTCGGCGAGTCGGCCTCCCGCCTGCTCGGCACGTGGGCGCGGCCGTACCTGGCGCGCCTGGTCGAGGAGACCGGCGAGACCGCCAACATGGCCCTGCTCGACGGCGACGAGATCGTCTACGTCGCCCAGGTGCCGTCCAAGCACTCCATGCGGATGTTCACCGAGGTGGGCCGCCGGGTGCTGCCGCACTCCACCGGCGTGGGCAAGGCGCTCCTCGCGTACACGCCCGCCGACGAGGTCCGCGCGCTGCTGGCCCGTACCGGCATGCCGGCCGCCACCGAGAAGACCATCACCACGCCCGAGGGCTTCCTGGAGGCGCTGGAGCAGGTCCGCAAGGCCGGCTACGCGGTGGACGACAACGAGCAGGAGATAGGGGTCCGCTGCCTCGCCGTCTCCGTGCCGAACTCTCCGACCGCGGCGGCGATCTCCATCTCGGGCCCGGCCGGCCGGGTCACCGAGGCCGCCACCGAGACCATCGTGCCGATCCTCCAGGGCATCGCCGCGGAGCTCTCCGTGGCGCTGGCCAACCAGAACCCGGCGTAGCACCCACGTCCCGGCGGCTCGTACGGGCGTGGGGGGGGAGGGGGGGGGGGGGGGGGGGGGGGGGGGGGGCGGCGAGGGGGGGGGGGGGAGGGGGGGGGGGGGGGGGGGGGGGGGTTTTTTTC
>NZ_JBVJWO010000049.1:0-53675 GCF_055602345.1 Streptomyces sp. NPDC037401 | reverse complement strand
CGCCCTCGGCGGCCAGCGCGGCGAGCAGCTGCTCGGGCAGGTCGAGATCGGCGAAGGCCTCGACGGCGGGCAGCGCGGGAGTGATCGTCTTCGGCAGGGCGAACTCGCCCTGGAGGGGTGCGGGCCGGCGGCCGGAACCGGCCGGACGGCCGGAGCCGCCGGAGCGGCTCGGGGCCGACGAGCCGAAGCGGCTGCCCCGGCCCGAGCTGCCCGAGCTGCCGGAGCCACCGGAGCCGCCTGCGTAGCCGCCGCCCGTACGGGTGCGGGAAAAGCGGTCGTTCGTGCGTGTGCGGTTCATACGGAACCTTCCTCGATGCGGCACGTATCAAGGAATTCCCGCAGCGGATGAACAGCCGGGAGAATCGCGAGAACGAGCCGAAGTGAAAGCGAGTGCTGAGCGGTCCGGCGGAAGAAACGGCCGGGCTCATCGCAAAAAGATGGGGCGGAGCGCTCCGGTGTGATGGCCGGATCAACGGCCTGGATGCCCCTGCGGGACGGGTGCCGGACCGGGGTGCCCGCGGCGGGGACCGGACGGCCGGCGTGCGGCAGAAATGGCCCGGCCCCGCAAAAATGCAACGAGCTGGGGCCCGCACCCCAAGGTGCGGGCCCCAGCTCGTACTGTGCGCGTCAGCGTCAGGCGGAGACGATGTTCTCCGCCGTCGGGCCCTTCTGGCCCTGCGCGATGTCGAAGTTCACCTTCTGGCCTTCCTGCAGCTCACGGAAGCCCTGGGAGGCGATGTTCGAGTAGTGGGCGAAGACGTCGGGGCCGCCGCCGTCCTGCTCGATGAAGCCGAAGCCCTTTTCGGCGTTGAACCACTTCACGGTGCCAGATGCCATGTCAAATCTCCTTCGGGGCAGTGCCCGGAGTCCGCACTGTGCGGGCTCCGTGTCGCCGCGATGATTGCCCCGCCCGGAAAATGAGACCGGAAATACCGAAGTGCTCCCGCCGACGCTGGGCCGGTGGAGGCACTTGAAGTTTTTGGGAACCACAACTGCAACTGAGATCGACAGTAGCACGGTACGGCTCGGCACCGGGTGTGAGTAATTCCGCTCGGCCTGTTGTGTGAGATACCCTCACCGCGCGTCGTCCCGATTTCTGTATTCGCGGCAATAGATATTGGGCCACCGGTGGTGAAGTGTTTCCGGCGGGCCGGGCATGATGGGGCCGCCAGCCCTGGCGTACGGCGTACCGAGAGCACCGGAGGATCCATGTCGCAGCAGGCCGCGGACTTAACCCACCGACTGGTCCCCGCGCCCGCAGGCCGCATCCATCTCGTGGAGCAGGGCGCCGGACCCCTGGTCCTGCTCGTCCACGGCTTCCCGGAGTCCTGGTACTCGTGGCGCCACCAGCTGCCCGCGCTCGCCGCGGCCGGGTACCGCGCCGTCGCCGTCGACGTCCGCGGCTACGGCCGCTCCTCCAGGCCCGCCGGCACGGACGCCTACCGGATGCTCGAGCTCGTCGAGGACAGCGCGGCGGTCGTCCGGGCCCTGGGCGAACGGACCGCCGTGATCGTCGGCCACGACTGGGGGTCGGCCGTCGCCGCCAACTCCGCACTGCTCCGGCCGGACGTCTTCCGCGCGGTGGGGCTGCTCAGCGTCCCCTACATACCGCGCGGCGGCCCGCGGCCCAGCGAGGTCTTCGCGCGGATCGGCGGCGACGAGGAGTTCTACGTCTCCTACTTCCAGGAACCCGGCCGCGCCGAAGCCGAGATCGAGCCGGACGTACGCGGCTGGCTCGCGGGCTTCTACGCCGCCCTGTCGGGCGACACGATGCCCGGGGCCGGAGCCCCCGACCCGCACTTCGTCGGCCGCGGCGGCACCCTGCGCGAGCGCTTCCCCGCGGGCCGGATGCCCGCCTGGCTCGGCGAGCACGACCTCGACGTCTACGCCGGGGAGTTCGAGCGCACCGGCATGAGCGGGGCCCTGGGGCGCTACCGCAACATGGACCGGGACTGGGAAGACCTCGCCGCCTTCGACGGCGCGCCGCTCGCCCAGCCGTCCCTGTTCATCGGCGGCAGCCGGGACGCCGCCACCGCCTGGCTGGCCGACGCGATCACGGCGTACCCCACCACGCTCCCCGGGCTGCTCTCCTCCCGGATCCTCGAAGGCTGCGGCCACTGGATCCAGCAGGAGCGCCCCGACGAGACCAACCGCCTGCTGACCGAATGGCTCGCCGCGCTCCCGGCGCTCCGCGGCTGAGGCCGGGCCTGTCCGTCCGCCCGGAGCGGACGCCGGGCGGGGTCAGGGGGCTCCGTGCCGGTCCCGGGCCGCCGCCGCGGTGGGGTGGGCCCGCGGGACGGGCCGCTCCCAGAGGCCCGCCAGGTGTGCGTGCAGGACCTCCTGGGCCTCCTGCGGGGTGAGGTGGCCGATGAGGACGTGTGCGGTGAGGCCGTCGGCGAGGGCGATCAGGGTGCGGGCCTCGCGCTGTGCTTCGGGGGGGACGGCGGTGCCGGTGGCCCCGGCGGCCTCCGCTACCAGCCGGGCGAACGCCTCCTGCAGGGCTGCGTAGCTCGCCCGCAGGGTCCCGGCGAGGGACTCGCTGACGGCGGCCTGCGCCACGAAGGCGAGCCACACCCTGGCCTCCGCACGGTGCTCCTCCCCCAGGAGCGCGAGCTCGGTCGCCGCGCTTCCGAGGGCGGTGGCCGCCGACTGGGCCGGGCTCCGCAGGAGGCGTTCCCTGACCCGCTCGGCGATCCGTTCGCCGATGTGCCCGAGGGCGAAGACGAGCATCTCGTCCTTGGTGCGGAAGCACCGCTGCACGGCGCCCATCGACACCTGGGCGCGGGCGGCGACGTCGCGCAGGGTCACCCCCTCCAGGCCGTGTTCGTCGGCGAGGCGGCAGACGGCCTCGGCGATGAGCCGGCGCCGGCCTGCGTGGTCCACCTGTTTGGGCATGCCCCGTCGCCTCCTCTTCCGCAGCACTCCGCTCCCGCGCAACTTTATGCGATGCGCTCGCATCGATTCCCGGGTACGGTTCCGATGCAACTGCATCGGAACGGATGTGTGCGCCTCGACGCACACGTGGACGGGAAGGCGGGTGGGTCGTGAGCGACGCCCTGTGGAAGATGACGGCCGGCGCGCAGGCGGCGGCCGTGCGCAGCGGCGAGGTTTCGGCCGCCGAACTGGTCGAGAGCCACCTGGAACGCATCGCAGAGGTCAACCCGCAGGTGAACGCGGTCACCCAGCTCCAGGCGGAGCGTGCGCGCGAGGCCGCGGCACGGACGGACCGCCGGCGCGCCGCGGGGGAGGAGCAGGGACCGCTCGCCGGTGTGCCGTTCACCGTGAAGGAGAGCACCGCGGTCGAGGGCGTGCCGACGACCTTCGGCTCCCCGCGCTTCCGCGACCTGGTGGCACCGGCCGACGCACCCCCGGTGGCCCGGCTGCGCGCGGCCGGGGCCATCCCCATCGGTCACAGCAACATCCCCACCCTGATCCTGGCCGGGATGCACACGCGCAGCGAGCTGTTCGGCGACACCGTCAACCCCTGGGACAGCCGCCGGACCCCCGGAGGCACCAGCGGTGGCGACGCCGTGGCCGTCGCCACCGGCATGGCGGCGCTCGGCCTCGGCAACGACTCCGGCGGGTCCGTGCGGATCCCGGCGCAGTTCTGCGGGGTGGCGGCGCTCAAGCCGTCCACGGGCCGCTTCCCCGCCGACCACCGTGCCTTCGGCCCGGACGACCCCGGCCCGGCCTCGCAGATGCTGGTCACCGACGGCCCGCTGGCCCGGAGCGTGCACGACCTGAGGCTGGCGTACGAGGTGCTCGCCGGGACCGACCCGCGCGACCCGCGGGCCGTACCGGTGCCCGCGTACGGCGCAGCGCTCCCCGGGCCGGTGAAGGTCGCGGTCGTCGCCGACCCCGGCGGGCACGGCGTCCACCCCACGGTGCGTGCGGCCGTCGACGCCGCGGCCGACGCGCTCCGCGACGCCGGGTACGACGTGCGCGAAGTGGCCGACGTGCCGCGGCTGGACGAGGCCCTCGAAGCGTACGGCCGGATCACCGTCACCGAATTCGCCCCGGCCTGGCCGGTGGTGCGCACCCTGCTCGGCGAGGGCGGCGACCGCTACATCGCGAGGGCGATGGAACGCACTCCGCCGGCGAGCGCGGACGAGCTGATTCAGCTCATGGGCACGTGGCTGAACATCCGCCGCTCGTGGGCCGGGTTCCTCGAGGAGTACCCGCTGCTGCTCGGGCCGTCGTTCACCGAGCCGCCGGTCGAACCGGGGCTGGAATCCCGCGACGCGACGGGCCGGGACCGGGTCGCGTCGGCCATGCGGCTGTGCACCGTGACGAGCTTCGTGGGCGTGCCCGCGGTGGCCGTGCCGACCGGTGTGGCCGACGGCCTGCCCTGCGGAGTCCAGATCGCCGGCCGCGCCTTCCGCGAGGACCTGTGCCTCGCGGCGGCCCTGGCCGTGGAGGACCGCCTCGGCGTCCTCACCCCGCTCGACCCGCGCGGGCCCGGCCGGGACCGCTGAGACGCCGGTGCCGCGGGCCGTCAGCCGCTCGGGGACGCGGTCGGCTTGTGGCCGGGGTAGACGTGGCCGGGGGTCACGACCTCCGTGATCGCCCTGCCGAAGGGAGTGGTGGGCTCCTTGCCGTCGACCAGTACGTCGGTGTTGAGGAGCACGACCATCGTCGCCTCGGCCTGCGGCAGGTACACCGTCAGCGATTCGTAGCCGGGGATGGAGCCGTTGTGGCCGATCCACCCCTGGACGTCGAAGATGCCCAGCCCGTAGGAAGCGCCCGGAATGCCCGTCGGCGCGGTCTTCAGGCGCTCGGCCTGGGTGGCGGGCGTCAGCAGTGTGCCCGTGGCCAGGATCCGCGCCCAGCTGCGCAGGTCCTGGAGGTCGGAGATCATCGCGCCCGCGGCCCACCCCCAGGACGGGTTCCAGTCGGTCGCGTCCACGACCTCGCCCGAAGCCGACTGGGCGGTGTAGCCGTGCGCGTGCGGGTCGGGGAACTCCGCCCCGGTGGGGAAGAGGGTGCGGCGCAGCCCGGCCGGCTCCAGGACCTCCCGGGCGATGACCTCGTGGACCGGACGGCCGGTCACCTCCTCCAGCACCAGACCGAGCAGGATCAGGTTGGTGTTGGAGTACTCGAACTCGGCCCCCGGTGCGAACTGCACCGGGTGTTTGAAGGAATAGTCAAGCAACTGCTCTGGTGTATAGGTGAGTTGGGGCTCGGTATCGAGCGCCTTGTTGAAGTCCGCGTCCTCGCTGTAGTTGTACAGCCCGCTGCGCATTCCGGCCAGGTCGCGCAGGGTGATGCGGTCGCCGTTCGGCACACCGGTGACATAGGTGCCGATGGTGTCGTCGAGGCCCAGCCTTCCCTGGTCGACCAGCCGGAGCAGGGCGGTGACCGTGAACGTCTTGGTCTCGCTCCCGATGCGCATGCGCAGGCCGGGCTCCATCGGTGCGCCGGTCGCCTTGTCCGCCACGCCGAAGGCCTTCACGTAGCTGCCCCTGCCGGGCGCCGACACCCCCACGATCGCGCCCGGCACCCGCGTCTCGCGCATGGCCTCGCGGATGGCCGCGTCCAGTTCCGCGGTGACCGCGGGGGTGAGCTGCGGGAATTCCGTGCCGGAGTCCGGCGAGGGGGTGGCCGGGCCGGAGGCGAGGAAGGGGCTCGGGACAGGCGCCGCATAAGCGGAACCCGCCGCGACCGGGGCGACGAGCGCACCTGCTGCGGCAGCGACCACCAAGGCCCTGCGCAGCCGTGTTCGGCTCGGATTCACGGCACGTCCTCCCGCTGTTCGAGGACCCGGGCGACATCATCAGCGTAGGCTCGTGCCACCCCGGTCGCGCGCCGGGGCGGCGGGCACCGGCACAAACCGGCCGTACGGCGCGGCGACACGTCGTTGACAGGTGCCCGGGTCCGTGCGAAAAAGAGCTGAGAGGCCGTGTTCGGCCTACGTGTCCCCTCTCACCGACGCGATGTTCACCCCGGGCCCCGGCCACCGACCCCCCGTCGGCGCCGTGTCGGGGCCCGCGTGACAGTTCACCGTCCCCGCACGCGACACTGTCGAGCAGGTGACATCTCACCGCATATGTGAACGGACGGCCCTCCTTTGACCATGATTCCCGCATCCCGCGTTTCGGGACGGACCTGGACGGTCCGCCTGACCGGCCACGGCGACCACACCGTCTCCGTCAGCTGCAGCACGGAGGCGTGCCGCATGCCGCCGCGGTCCAAGGACACCGCGGCCATGCGCCGCTTCGCCGCCGAGCACGCCCGCGCACACGCCCGGCTCGCCACGGTCCGCCCCAACGCCGCCTGTGCCTGCCGCGCGACCGAGTGCGGCTACCACGAGAACACCAGGACCGGCTGCACCGGCGCCCCGCTGCTCGTCCTCATCCACAACCCGGCCGTCGGCCAGGTCTGGACCCTCGCCGAGATCTGCCAGGCCTGCGCACCCCTGATCGCCAACGCCTCCGTCCTGGGCCGCGCCCAGCGGTCGGCCGCCGCCCCGGCACCCGCCCAGGCCGCCCAGGGGGCCCCGGCCGTCGCAGGCGACGCGGCCCCGGCCCGCGTGGCCGTGCCCGGCGGCTTCTCCTCGCCCGACGCCGCCCCCGAAGCCGTCGCCCGGCGGCGCCCGCATCGCGGCGGCCCCCGCCGGACGCGCTGACGGTCCGACGGTTCAGGACCCCACTCCCGTCGCGCGGGCCCCGCTCCAGGGGCCGAGCGGGTGGTCGAGGACGGTCCTCCGGCATGGGATCCGGAACGGCTTCTTCGGTGGTGATGTAGTGCGGCCGGTACGTGTGACCCGCAGCGCGGTCAGCACACCGCGCAGCCCATCGAACTGAAGGGACCTCGGTGTTCAGAACGTTGTTCACCGGTGGCGCGACCGCCGCACTCGTCGCAGCCGCCGCCGTGACCCCCACCCCCGGGATCGCCGCGCCCCACGCCCTCCCGGGCCCCACCGGCAACATCACCATCGACCTCGTCTCGGTCAACGGCTCCGGGTGCCGCCCCGGCACCGCCTCCGTGGACGTCGCACCGGACAACTCGGCCTTCACCGTCACCTACAGCGAGTACCTCGCCCAGGTCGGCAGGGGCGCCCAGCCCACGGACTTCCGCAAGAACTGCCAGATCGGCCTGCGGGTGAACGTCCCCCAGGGCTACACCTACGCCATCGCCAAGGTCGACTACCGCGGCTTCGCCAGCCTCGAGGACCAGGCCGTCGGCACCCAGCTGGCCGGCTACTACTTCCAGGGCATGTCCAGCACGTCCCGTCGCAGCCACGACGTTCCGGGCCCGCTCGAGGGCAACTGGCAGGTGACCGACGTCACCCCGGTCCAGTCCCTCGCTTTCGCGCCCTGTGGTGAGAAGCGCAACTTCAACATCAACACCGAACTCCGCGTGGATGCCGGCGGCTCCGACACCACCAACACCAACAGCTTCATGACGATGGACTCCACCGACGGCAGCTTCAACACCGTCTACCACTTCGCGTGGAAGGAGTGCCCCGGCCCGTACGACGGCCGCCGCTGACCGCGCGCCGACGCTGCCGCAGCGCCGCGGGCCCCCTCCTCCGGCCCCGTCCGGAGGCCGCCCGCGGCGCTGTCACGCGGCACTGCCGTGCGGAGGAGGGCGGATCAGACGAGCGGCTCGCCGAGTTCGACCGCGCGCAGGGCAGCGGCGAGCGCCTGCCCGTCGCCGACGCCGAGCGCGGTGTCGGCGAATTTCACCACGTGCTCGTCGCCGTGGGCCAGGGCGCGGGCGAAGACCTCCTGCGGGTCGAGGCTGCCGGGCGGCGGCGCGTACCGCACGGGGGCCGTCGGCGCGTACATCGCCGTCACCGCCGCGGAGGCCGTCCACGCTGCCCGGAGGCTCGGTACCCACAGTTCGCGGGGGAGCGCGGGGAGGGTGCGCAGCACGGCATTGGGTGCAGTCGCGGCGTGGACCAGCATGACGGGCTCGCCGTGGCCGTGGGTGGCGTAGCGGTGTGTCGCGGCGCGCACCAGCTCCGCCAGCCGCCGCGCCGCCTCCTCGGGGCCGCTCACGCCGGCCGGCCAGTGCGGCAGCCGGTCCACCGATGCCAGCCGCGCCGGGAAGCCGCCCTGCGGGTCGACGAGGGGCGGGACCGCCTCCAGCGCTTCGGCGGCCCCGGGCGCCGCGGCGAGCGGGGTGATCCCGGCGACGGGGTGGTGCCGGGCGGCCCAGTAGCCCAGCCCGTGCGCCAGTTCCGTGACGCGGGGCGCGCTCTCGCCGCCGTCGAGGAGCGTGCGTACGGCGTGACCCACCCGGATCACCGGGTGGGTGGACCCTCCGTACATCCCGGGGAGCAGCCGCGGCCACCACTGCGCCAGCACGTCCCGCCACGGGCGTTCGGCGGTCGCCCGGCCGAAGTACGCGATCCAGTCGGCGGCCCGCCGGGGATCCCCGAGCGCGGCATTCCAGCCGGTGTCGTCGATGGCCTCGAACGGCGCGGGGAACTCCTCCAGCTTCCGTGCGTAGCGGTCCAGCCAGCGGTGCACGGCGCCCGCCTGCCCGTGGGCCGAGAGGGCCTCGACGACCATCGGGGCGTGGTTGGTGAGCCTGCCCAGCCGCTCGGGGCCCGAGGCGTGCAGCCGGTCCAGTCCTTCGTCCAGTGCGCCGTGCGCGTGGTCGGTCTTCATGTCCGCCACGCTAGGCGCCGCCCCCTGCGGGCGTATCGGTCCCGGGGACCAGCCGTCGCCGCGCCCGGCCTACGACTTCGGACCGGGGCGCCGGCAGCGGCAACGGCAGCCGGGCCGGGCCGTCAGCCCTGCCCGCGGCCCGCGTCCAGGCAGCGCCGCAGGTCGGCCGGGCCGATGCCGTCGAGGCTGTCGGCGAAGACCCGCCGGGGCGAGGCCGCCACGGGCAGCAGCGAGGGCACCACGAGGACCGCGCAGCCGGCCGCGTCGGCCGACGCGGCTCCGTCCGGGGAGTCCTCGACGGCGACGCAGGCCCCGGCCGGCACCCCGAAGCGTCCGGCCGCGGCCCGGTACGGGTCGGGGTGGGGCTTGGTCCGTTCCGTGTCGTCGGCGGAGAGGGTGAAGGCGAACGGCACGTGACCGAGCGCCCCGCGCGTCACCGAGTCGACCACGGCCCGCGGTGAGGCGCTGACCAGGGCGAACGGCACCTGCTCCCGCTCCAGTTCGGACAGCAGCCGTTGGGCGCCCGGCCGCAGCGGCGCCCCCGCCTCCACGCGCCGGAAGAACGCGTCGCCGAGCGCGGCCGCGACCCGCTCGGGATCGCCCGTACCGGAGACGCGCACGAGGTGGGCGGCGGTGTCCCCGACGGCCCGGCCGACGACCTCCGGCGCGTCGGCCGCGGCGAGGCGGTGGCCCAGTCCCGCCGCCACCTCCTCGGTCACCCGCCACCACAGCCCTTCGGTGTCCACGAGGGTGCCGTCCATGTCGAACAGGACGGCCGCCAGGCCGCTCACGCGCTCGCCCTGGGCACGACGAGCACCGGCCGGTCCGCGAGCGCGATGGCCGCCCGGGCGCCGGGAGCCAGGTCGCCCGCGTCGCGCGAGGGCAGGTCGGCCTTGACGGTGCCGCCGTCCCCGAGCGCGAGCAGCACCCGGGTGACGGCGCCGAAGAAGGAGGCCGAGACGACGGTGGCCGTGCCGTCGGCGTCGGCCGTCACCGACACGTTCTCCGGGCGGACCAGCACGTCGACCTCCCGCCCGCCCGGGACGTCCCCGTCCACCGGCAGGGTGCGTCCGGCGACCTCGACGCGGCCGCCGTCCGCCAGACGTCCCCGCAGCCGGTTCATCGTGCCGACGAACTCGGCGACGAAGGCGGTGGCGGGGCGTGCGTACAGCTCGGCCGGCGCCGCGCACTGCTCCAGCCGTCCGGCGTTGAGGACGGCGACCCGGTCGGCCATCGACAGCGCCTCCTCCTGGTCGTGCGTGACGAAGACGGTGGTGATGCCCAGGGAGAGCTGCAGTCGCCGGATCTCCTCGCGCAGGCTCGTGCGGACCTTCGCGTCCAGGGCCGACAGCGGCTCGTCGAGCAGGAGGACGCGGGGTTCGAGCGCCAGGGCGCGGGCGAGTGCGACGCGTTGCTGCTGCCCGCCGGAGAGCTGGTGCGGGTAGCGGTCGCCGTGCTGCGGAAGTCCGACGAGTTCGAGCAGTTCGGCGCCGCGCGCCTGGCGGCGTGCGGCGGGCACCTTGCGCACCCGCATCCCGAAGGACACGTTGTCGCGGACGGTGAGGTTGGGGAAGAGGCTGTACGACTGGAAGACCATCCCCGCGTCGCGCCGGTTGGCTGGCACCCGGGTGATGTCCCGCCCGTCGACCAGGACTTCGCCGGAGTCGGGCTGCTCGAAGCCCGCGACCATGCGCAGTGCGGTGGTCTTGCCGCAGCCCGACGGGCCCAGCAGGGCGAGCAGTTCGCCGGGCTCGGCGGTCAGGTCGAGGCCGTCGAGGGCGACGGTCGAGCCGAACGTCCGCCGCAGCGCGCGGAATTCGACCCGCGCTCCGGTGGCGGCGGGCGACTGGGTCCGCTCCGCGGTTGCCGATGACATGGTCAGGACTCCTTACGGGAGGGCGCCGCTGCGGCCGAGGCCGTTCCCGTGCGGGAGAGGACCAGCAGCAGCGCCCAGGTGATGACGAGACTGAGGATGGAGACGGCCACCGACATCCGGGCCTGCGCCCCGGAGACCGAGACGATCCACACCGCGAAGGGCTGGAACCCGAGCAGCGAGGCGATGGTGAACTCGCCGAGCACCAGGGCCAGGGTGAGGAAGGCGGCTCCGGCGAGCGAGGTGCGCAGGTTCGGCAGCAGGACCCGGACGACCGTGTACGTCCAGGACGCGCCGCAGCTGCGTGCGGCCTCGACCAGGGTCGGCACGTCGACGGCCCGCAGTCCGGCGTCGAGCGAGCGGTAGACGAAGGGCAGCGCCAGGATGGCGTAGGCCAGGACCAGGACGACGGGGAACGACTCGTTCTGGACGGCGATGAAGGTCTGGTACAGCGGGGTGCGCGACAGGTGTTCCGGTCCCCAGCGCAGGACCGTGCTGATGCCGGTGACGAGGGCGATCGGCGGAACGACCAGCGGCAGCATGCACGTCACCTCGATCACGGGCCGCAGCCGGGGCGAGCCGAGCCGTACGGCCACCAGCGCGGGCACCGCGAGCACGAGAGACAGCACGATGGTCGCGGCGGCCAGGCCCAGCGAGAGCACCAGGCTCTCGGTGAACCCGTCGGCGGACAGCAGCTCCGTGTACGCCTCGAAGGTGACGCCCCGGTCCGGGACGTGCACGGTGAACACGAAGGAGGCGACGAGCGGGATCACGAAGTACGCGCCCGTCAGGGCGAGGACGAGGCCCCGCCAGACCCCCGGCCGCCGACGCCGTACGCGCGTCACGGCGGGCTCCGCGCTCGGAATCCCGGCCCCGGCGGGCGAGCCCTCGCGGACGGCGGGGGCCGGGGTGGGTGTCATCGCAGCCATCGTGCACTCCGTCGCTGGAGGGGCAGGTGGACCGCCATGACCAGGCCGGCGATCAGGATCATGTCGAGGCCGAGGGCCAGGGCGACGTTCTCCTGGCCGACGAGGACGTTCCCGGAGAGGGTGTCCGCGATCTTCAGGGTGACCAGGGGTACCGAGCCGCCGACCAGCGCCGCGGCGGTGGCGTGGGCGGCGAACGCCGTACCGAAGAGGAGGACGAAGCCGCCGAGCAGCGAGGGCGCGAGGACGGGCAGGCCGACGTGGCGCCAGAACTGCCACGGGGTGGCGCCGGCGTTCTGCGCCGCCTCCCGCCACTGCGGGCGCAGCCCGTCGAGTGCGGGGATGGTGACCAGGACCATCAGCGGGATCAGGAAGTAGAGGTAGACCACGGCCAGGCCGGAGAAGGAGTAGAGGTTCCAGCCCAGGCTGCCGAGGTCGGCGAGCTGGGTGACGACGCCGGAGATGCCGAGGGTGGCGATGAACGCGAACGCCAGGGGTACGCCGCCGAAGTTGGCCAGCACGCCCGAGGCGGTCAGCGTGGCGCTGCGCAGGGCCTGCGAACGGGACGTGACGACGGCCTGCGCGATCAGGACGCCGAGCACGGCGCCGACCGACGCGGTGAGGGCGGACAGCTGGACGCTGCCGATCAGCGAGCCGAGGTACGGGCCCTGGAGGGAGCGCGCCAGGTGCTCGCCGGTCAGGACGGTGGCACCGGAGCCGGGGTCGGGGCGGGTGACCGCGCCGGCGGTCAGGGCCGCGAGCGGGATCCCGAAGCACACGCCGGTGAAGGCGAGGAGCGGGAGCGCGGCGAGCCAGGTGCGGGGGCCCCGCCGCCGGCGCGGGCCGGCGGCGGTTCCCGGGTGGGGGGTGGGGGAGGCGGACATCAGGAGACGGCCTTGTCCCACTTCTCGGCGAGGACGGCCTTGGCCTTGTCGAGCTCGGCGGAGGCGGGGAACGCCGGGGTGCCCGCGACCTTGGGGAGCTTGGCGACGAAGGATGCGTCTGCGGTGCCGTCGGCGGTCATCGCGGGCAGCAGCACCGGGCGGGCGTACCCCTTGAGCCACAGGTTCTGGCCCTCGGTGCCGTACAGGAACTCCATCCACAGCCGGGCGGCCGCCGGGTGCGGCGCGTGCTTGTTGACGGCCTGCGAGTAGAACTGCGCGTAGACGCCGTCGGCCGGGATCGCGACCTTCCAGTCGACGCCCTTGTCCTTGAACTGGTCGGCGTAGCCGGCGTTGAGGTAGTCCCAGTCGATGGAGATGGGCGTCTCGCCCTTCTCGACGGTGGCCGGGGTGGACTCGACGGGGATGAAGTTGCCGCTCTTCTTGAGCTTGCCGAAGAAGTCGATGCCCGGCTGGATGTCGGCGAACGATCCCTTGTTGGCGAGGGCCGCCGCGTACACGCCCCCGAACGCCGAACCGGACTTGGTCGGGTTGCCGTTGAGGGCGACCTTGCCCTTGTACTCGGGCTTGAGCAGGTCGGCGAAGGTCTGCGGGCAGACCGGGATGCGCTTGGCGTCGCAGCCGATCGAGACGTAGCCGCCGTAGTCGTTGTACCAGCGGCCGTCCGCGTCCTTCTGGCCTGCCGGGATCTTGTCCCACGCCGCCACCTTGTACGGGGCGAACAGGCCCTCTTGGGCACCGCTGCGGGCGAAGGCGATGCCGAGGTCGAGGACGTCCGGGGCGCGGTCCTGGCCCTTGCGGGACTTCACCGCGGCGATCTCGTCGGCGCTGGACGCGTCCGGGTTCTCGCTCTTGACCCTGACCTTGTACCTGGCCTCGAACGTCTTGATCAGCTCGCCGTAGTTCGCCCAGTCCGCCGGCAGGGCGATCACGTTCAGTTCGCCCTCCTTCTCGGCGGCGGCGACGAGGCCCTCGAGGCCCCCGAAGGCGGCGGCGGACGCCGCGGTCTTCGCGTCGGCCGTGCCCCCGGCGGCACCGGCCGCGGTGTCGGCGGGCTCGGGAGCGGCACCGCAGGCGGCCGTCAGGGAGGCGAGTACGGCGGCGCCGAGCAGGGCGGCGGCACGGCGACCGGAAGGTCTGGGCACAGGGGACTCCTGGAGCGAGGGGTAGCGAGAGGGGTTTCACTTGTCTGAACAAGTCGAGCCTTAGTTCGCCCGCGCCGACCGACGCGCACATGAACGGGACATGACCGGACGTGGAGCGCTGCACGAAGACCCGGCGCGGATGAAGTCCAGTTGAACGCGGTGGGGTTGGCGCGTTTTGGACACACGCACACCACCGCGCCGGAGCGGGTTACAGTGATCGCCTGCCGGCACCCAGGGTGACCGGCTGCGCACGGAATCGGACGGGGAGACGGGCACGTGGGGACGGCACGCTATCTGGAGATCGCCGACGCCATCCGGCGGGCGGTACTCGAAGGCGACTACCCCGTGGGGGCGCAGCTCCCCTCGGAGAGCGAGCTCGTGGCCCGCTGGTCGGCCTCCCGGGGAACGGTCCGCCAGGCCGTCGCGCTCCTGACTTCGGAGGGCCTGATCGGCTCCCGCCAGGGCGCGCGCCGCATCGTGCTCCGCCAGGAACGGCGCCACAGCTTCGCCGAACTGAACAGCTTCGCCCAGTGGGCCCGGAGCATGGGCCTGGAAGCCGGCAGCCGCATCCTCGTACGGAAGCGGCGCCCGGCCACCGCCGAGGAGGCCCGCCGCCTCGCCCTGCCCGAAGGCGCCGGGATACTCCACGTCCTGCGGGTACGCTCCCTCGACGGCGAGCCGGCGATGGTGGAGCGCACCGCCTACGCCGACTGGGCCGCACCGGCGGTGGAGGCGCTGCCCGAGGACTGCGTGTCGATCATGGACAGCATCGCCCGGGACGCGGGCATCGTCGCCCAGTACGGCGAGCACCTCATCGACGCCGTGGCCGCCGGCACCCGGGACGCCGAGCTGCTCCGCGTCCGCCGCGGCAGCCCGCTGCTGCGCCAGCGCCACGTCACCTGCGACCAGAGCGGCCGCCCCATCGAATGGACCGACGACCGCTACCGCCCCGGCAGCGTCACCTTCAGCGTGAGCAACTCCGCCGCCGCCACCCCGCTGGAACGCCATCGCGGAGCCCGTACCGACTGAGGCCGCGGCCCGCGGACTCCCGGGCCCTCGGCGGCGGTCCGGGCGTGACGCACGCGTGCCGGACCCCGTTGTGCACGCGGGACGGTACGGACGAGGCGTGAGGAGCGAGGGTGGCGCTGGGCAGTGGAATGCCTGCCGTGGACGGGGAGTTCACGCGGCTGGACGCCGACGAGTGGACCGCGGCGCTGACATCGGCGGTGGTTTCCGGACGGCTCCTCCCGGAGC
Source organism: Streptomyces sp. NPDC037401 (assembly GCF_055602345.1). Classification (NCBI taxonomy): domain Bacteria; kingdom Bacillati; phylum Actinomycetota; class Actinomycetes; order Kitasatosporales; family Streptomycetaceae; genus Streptomyces; species Streptomyces sp. NPDC037401. The sequence continues at coordinate 38,957 of NZ_JBVJWO010000049.1, read as the reverse complement.
TCTCCGAGGAAGCCGTGCGGCGCGCGGACACCGGCCGCCTCGGCCCGCACGATCTGCGGATGCTGCTCGTGTCGAGCGGCGACGGGCCGGGGTGGGCCCCGCTGCGCCACCGGATCGTCAGGGGCATCGAGGACCGGCCCGACCTGGTCAGGGACGTCCTGCTGGTGCACACCCAGGCGGAGGTCTGGCCGCCGCCCGCATGCGCCTGCGAACAGGTCACCGCCGGCGGCCGCGCGATGCAGCGCGCGGCCGTGCGGATCGGCCCGTCGGGCCTGCAGGTGAGCGGACCCGCGCAAGTGGCGGACACGGCGGCAACCGCCCGGCAGAAGGCCGAGTTCGCGCTGCTCGCCGCCCTGGCCGGCGCCCGCACCCCGGACCCGGGGGAGTCCGGAATCCCCGGGGATCCCGGGGATTCCGTGGAGGGCCCGGTCCGGGACGGGCGGCTGCGGCTGCCCGGGATGGGGACCGAGGCCTTCGAGGAGCTGCTGGCGGACCGGATCGCCGAGGGCGCGCCGCCGGGGCCGGAGCTGGAGGCCGAGACCCTGCGGCGGGCCGCGGGGGGACGCCTGCGCCACCGCGACATGCAGCGGCTGCTCTTCGACACGCAGGGTCCGGCCTGGCACCGGATCCGGGAGGCGGCGCTGGAACGGGCGGGCAGGATGCCGCCGACACCGGCCACGCTCCTCCAGTGGCGGGCGGAGCAGGCGGGCGGCGGCGCCCGGCTGTACTACGACGACGGCCCGGACGCCGGGCACGGGCTGCGCACCTCCACCGCCCGCCTCGACGCCGGCGGCCGCATCGCGGCAGGCCGGCCGCGCTCGGCACAGTCGCGCAGGGCCGCGCAGCACTACGCCGCGCTCAGCCTGCTGGCCGCCGTGTGCGAACTGGCCGAGCCCGACGTGGCGGTGACGGACAAGGCTTCGGGGACGATCGCGGTCGCGCTCCCGTCGGAGGGCCAGGACCCGGTCCGGTACCTCAACAAGAACTTCCAGCTGGAGGTCATCGGCAAGCCGACCGCCCGCATCTCCGCGGGGCCCGGCAAGCAGGTCACCTGCTCGTACACCTGCGAGCACCGGGCCAGCGGGCAGACCGCGCAGGCCACGGCCTCGGGACGGAACCGCGAGGACGCCCGCCGCGAGGCGGCCCGCCTCCTGCTCGAGCGGCTCGGGCGGATCGACAAGGCGGCGAGGGCCGGCCGGGCCCCGGCCGCGGACGGAGGTCCGTACCGCGTCCCGGAGCAGAAGAAGCCCGCGCCCACAGCGCGTCCGGCACCGGTCACCGTCCCTGCGCCCGCCGCCGTCCCGGCGTGCCCAGGCGCGTCCGCACCGCCGCCCGCAGGGCCGACCGCCGTGGACGCGGCCCTGCGGGCCGTGGCGGACGGCTGCGCCGTGTCGTTCGTCCCCGCCCACCGGGACCTGCCGGCGGCCCTGTTCCTCTACCGCACCGACGGCACCCCGCTGCCGGGAGGGGGCATGCCCGCCCCGGGGGTCGCCGCACGCCACCGGCTCCGGACGTACCCGCCCGCCGCCCCGGACACGGTGGAGGCAGGAGGCTGGTCGCTGCCGGTACGCGAGGCCGTCCCGGTCCTGCTCCGCGGTGCGGCCGTGCGCGGCGCGCACCCTTCCGTGTCCGCGTGGGAGCGCGCGGCCCGCATCGCCCTCCAGCTGGTCGCGGCGCACCTCGTGTACCCGGCCCTCGACCGGGAGGGGCGACCGGTGTGGCGGGCGGGGCCGCTGCCCGCGGACGCGGTACGGGCCGTCGAGGAGCTCGCGGCGGTACTGCCCGGCCACACCCACGGCGTCGTCGCCGGCGGGCGGACGTCCGACGCCGGGGAAGCGGTGGAGCAGTTCACCGACGCCGTCGCGGACGCCCTCCTGCGGACCCCGGCCGCAGCGCTGTTCGGTCCCGGCCCCTACACCGGCCCCCGGCCGCTTCCGCTGCCCGAACACCAACAACGTTCGCTGCGGCCGTGGTTGGACACCGTGGAGGAACTGGCCGACGGCGGACCACTGCCCCCGCTGATCCTCGACGTGTCCGCACCCGACGAGGACCAGGCCGCTGCCGGCCGCCTCACCGCCCGCCTGCTGATCACACCCCACCCCGCAGAAGCCGGCGCCGGTGACGCCGACGCGTCCCCGGCGCCGGAACTCCCGGCCGCCGACATGTGGTCGGGCGCCGACGTGCGGTCGGCCGCCGCGCCCGCGGCGGGAGAGGACCGGCACCGCCTGCTCGCCCGCGTACGCCGGACCCTGCGCCGGGCAGCCGCAGACTGCCCGGCCCTGGACACCCTGGCCCGGCAGACCGCCCCCGACCGGCTCCCCCTGGACTCCGCCGCCATCCGCTCCCTCCTCGCCGCCGAAACCGCCCTGCAGGAGCGCGGAATCGCCGTGCGCTGGCCCCAGGGCCTGCGCACGGCGCTGACCACCCGGACCGTGGTCGGCACGCCGCGGGCGACGGGCACCGCCGCCGGCCCGGGCGGCGCGCCCCGCTTCAGCCTCACCGCGCTCCTGGACTTCCGCTGGCAGCTCGCCCTGGACGGGGACGAGCTCACCGACGCCGAGATGGACGCCCTCACCGACGCCGCCCGCCCCCTGATCCGCATCCGCGGCCGGTGGGTCCTCCTCGACCACGTCACCGCATCGCGCGCCCGGAACCGCCGCCTGGCACCGCTGACCGGCACGGAAGCCCTCACCGCGGCCCTGACCGGCAGCGCCCGCGTCGACGGCGCGAGCGTGGAGTGCCGCCCGGCCGGAAGCCTCGCCGGCCTCGTCACGATCCTGCGCAGCGGCGAGCACCAGCCCGACCCCGTGGCCGCACCGCGAGGGCTCGACGCCCGCCTGCGCGCCTACCAGGAGCGGGCACTGACCTGGCTGGCCCACACCACCGGCCTCGGCTTCGGCGCGCTCCTCGCCGACGACATGGGCCTCGGCAAGACCCTCACGGCCATCGCCTACGTCCTCCACCGCCACGCAGCGGGCGCCGGGCCGGTCCTGGTCGCCTGCCCGGCCTCCCTGGTCACCAACTGGGAACGCGAACTGGCCCGCTTCGCCCCCGGCCTCCGCGTCATCGGCTACCACGGGCCCGCCAGGACCCTGGAGGAGGCCGCCGGCCCCTGCGTCGTCGTCACCAGCTACGGCGTCCTGCTGCGCGATCACGAACTGCTCGCCGGCCAGACCTGGGACCTGGTCGTCGCCGACGAGGCCCAGTACGCGAAGAACCACCTCTCCGCGACGGCCCGGCAGCTGCGCGCCCTGCCGTCCCGTTCCCGGCTCGCCCTCACGGGCACCCCGGTCGAGAACAACCTCAGCGAGCTGTGGGCCCTGCTCGACTGGGTGAACCCCGGCCTGTTCGGACCGCTGAGCGCCTTCCGGGCCCGCTACGCGAAGGACGCCGAACGCGACACCGGCTCCACCGCCGCCCAGGAACTCGCCCGCCTCACGGCTCCGTTCGTCCTGCGCCGCCGCAAGAGCGACCCGGGGATCGCCCCCGAACTCCCCTCGAAGATCCACTCCCAGCGGATCGTCCGTCTCACCCCCGAACAGACCGCCCTGTACGAGGGCATGGTCCGCGAGACCATGGACGCGGTCCAGGCCGCCTCCGGCATCACCCGCCACGGGCTCGTCTTCAAACTGCTCACCGGGCTCAAGCAGATCGCCAACCACCCCGCCCACTACCTGGGCGAATCCCCGCCCCCGGCCCGCGACGCGACGGCGTTCGCCGCCCGGTCCGGCAAGCTCCAGGCCCTCACCGAACTCCTCGCGCAGATCCGCGACCGTGACGAAGCAGCCCTGGTCTTCACCAGCTACGTCGCCATGGGCCGCCTCCTGTCCGCCCACCTGGACCACCTGGGCCACCGCCCGGCGTTCCTCCACGGCGGGCTCCCCGGCAGCGCCCGCCAGCGCATCGTCGACGACTTCCAGCACGGCCGCCACCCCGTCCTGGTGCTCTCGCTCAAAGCCGCCGGAACCGGCCTGAACCTCACCCGCGCCGGACACGTCATCCACTACGACCGGAGCTGGAACGCCGCCGTCGAGGACCAGGCGACCGACCGCGCCCACCGCATCGGGCAGCACCGCACCGTCACCGTCCACCAGCTGATCACCGCGCACACCGTCGAGGACCGCATCGACCAGCTCCTCGCCCACAAACGCGCCCTCCAGGACGCCGTCCTCGCCACCGGCGACCGCGCCCTGACCCGGCTCACCGACCGCGAACTCGCCGACCTCGTACGCCTGGGAGGCACCCGATGACCGTCCCCGCCGCCCACCAGCACACCACCGCGGGCTGGGCGCACGCCTTCCACGCCGCCTTCACCGCCGCCGCCCGCGACCCCCAGGCCCTCGCACGGGCCCGTGCCCTGCTCGCCGAAGGCAGGACCGGTGCGCTCGCCGTCAACCAGGGCTTCGCCTCCACCAAGATCCCCGAAGCCGGGCGCGTGCTGCGCCCCCGCCTGGTCGTGGCCGAACTGGACGACGGACAGTGGGACCGCGTCTACCGGGCCGTCGCCGCCGACCCCGAACTCGCCGCCACCGCCGGCCGGTCCAACATCAGCGACCTCCTCAGCGACCCCGCGCGCACCGGCGGCGTACCGATCGTGCCCGGACCCGGGGACATCTCCTTCGGCTGCGGCTGCCCGGCCGCCCCCCGCGTCTGCCCCCACACCGCGGCGATCGGCCTGATGCTGACCGAACGCATCCGCACCGCCCCCGTCGGCCTCCTCACCCTCCGCGGCCGCGCCCACCACCACCTGCGGACCTTCCTGCGGGCCGGAACCGGCAGCCAACTGCCCCCGCCCCGGGCCACACCGGCCATCCAGGCCGCACCACCGGAGGCAGGTCTCCCCGTGCCGCCGCCGGCCCCCCGTGGCCCCCTCCCCGGGCCGGTCACGCTCGACACGCGCGACGCCACTCCCGTCCTGGCCGCGCTCACCGATCCGCCGCCCGAGGGCATCCCCGCGCTGACGCACCTCGGCCTGCTCGTCACCGACGCGGCCCACCGCGCCACCGCCTGCCTCGACGGCACACCGCCCGACCTGCCGCCCGACACCGCATCGGACCTCGCCCGCCTCACCGCCACCGACCACGGCCGCCCGTACGCGGACACCGCCGCGCAACACCTCGGCCTCACCACGCTCCAGATGCGCCACCTCACCACCGCCCACCTCCACGGCGGTGTCCACGGAGCCCTGACCCACCGCCACCCGCTGCCAGGCGACCCCGACGCCCTCGCCCGCGCCGAAGCCGCGATCCAGCCCCTGCGCCCCGCGGCCCTCGCCCCCCTGGAACGCGCCGGCAACCGGCTCACCGACGCTGCCGCGCACGTCCAGCTACGGCACGGCACCGACGGCCGCTGGTACCCCTACGTCGAGCGCTACGGACTCTGGCGGCCCGCGCCCGGAGCCGATCCGGACCCGGCCGCGGCCTACCGCTGCGCACGCGCTGCCCTGCGCCCCTGACACGCAGCGTGTCCCGCATGGTCGATTCCCGTGGTGGCGGCGTGTGCGGACGTGTAGCGTCTGTGCCAGCTGTCGTGGTTCGGATTTCCCTTGCCCACGCCTTGAGTGTGGGCGTTTTGCTGTGCTGTGCCGCAGGGACCAGGGCGATCACCTCCGTCTTCCGCATCCGGAAGGCGTTCATCGACTGGAAGGCATGATCATGGCTACGGGAACCGTGAAGTGGTTCAACGCCGAAAAGGGCTTCGGCTTCATCGCGCAGGACGGTGGCGGTCCGGACGTCTTCGCGCACTACTCCGCGATCAATGCGTCGGGCTTCCGCGAGCTCCAGGAGGGCCAGGTCGTGACCTTCGACGTCACCCAGGGCCAGAAGGGCCCGCAGGCGGAGAACATCACCCCCGCCTGACCTGAGCACCGGCTGAAGGGGACCCGCGCGCCCGCCGCGCGGGTCCCCGCCCCGTGCCCGCACGTCCCGACGAGCCCGGCCCCGTACGCCACGAGGCGCCGCACGGCCGTCCGGCGGCGTCAGACGGCGCGGAGAGCGCCCGGCCGGCGGCCGGTGAGGCGGTCCAGGGCCGCGGCGGTGGCCGGGTCCGCGGGCAGGTGGACGACGAGCTGCTGTGCATCGTCGGCGGGGAGGTCGAGGGTTTCGTACGCGAGGCGCAGTTCGCCCGCTTCAGGGTGCGCGAACCGCCCGGTGCCGTGGGCGCGCGGAAGGCCGGGCAGGGCAGCCAGACGCGCGGTGAACTCCTGTCCCGCGGAGATGCTCAACTCGTCGAAGAGGGCTGCGATGTGACGGTCCGACCGTCCCGGGCCCTCCTTGAGGCGGGCCACCTGCTCGTCCGCGATGCGCTCCCAGTCGGGGTAGGCCGTCCGGGCCCGCGAGTCGGTGAAGACGTACCGGGGCAGGCTGGGACGGCCGCCGTCCAGCAGTCCGCTGCCCTCCATCAGCAGGCCGTACGCGGACGTGTACGCGATGACGTCGCCGAGCCGGTTGAGCACCACGGCCGCGGCGGGGTCGAGGCGGTCCAACAGGGCCTGGACGGTGGCCCGTACGGTACGGACGGGGGGCTCGCCGGCGGTGCACGCGAAGCCTCCGTCGGCCGCCTTGGTGAGGCGGTGGAGGTGCACGCGCTGGCTCGTGGTCAGGCGCAGCGCATCGGCGAGCGCGGACAGTACCGGGACCGACGGGTGGCGGTCGCGCCCCTGCTCCAACCGGGTCACGTACTCGACGCTCACCCCGGCCAGGGTCGCCAGTTCGGAGCGCCGCAGGCCGGGGGTGCGCCGCCGGGATCCGGCGGCCAGGTTCCCGCGCTTCTACGAGCTGTTCGGGCCGGACGGCCGGCTGCTGGAGCCGGCCGGGCCGAACGGCGCCGCGAAGCAGATGCTCGACCGGCTGCTGTGGTGGGGGTCGGTCCTGCACGACGCCCGCCGCGACCGCCCGTACACGGCGGCGTAGGTGCGGCGCCGACTGGCGGGCTGACGGGGTCAGTTCGCCGTCGCGGCGGGCGGGCGGTGGTTGCGGAACGTGCGCCGGTAGACGTCCGGCGGCACGCCGAGGGTGCGGTGGAAGTGCCGGCGCAGGGTGGCCGCGGTGCCCATGCCGGTGCGGGTGGCGATGAGCTCGATGCCGTCGTCGGTCGTTTCGAGGAGCTCCTGGGCCCGGTGGATGCGCTGGGTGTGGAGCCAGCGCAGGGGAGTGGTCCCGGTGACCGCGGTGAAGCGGCGGGTGAAGTTCCGCGTGCTCATGTTCACCTGGCGGGCCAGCTCCGGTACGGTCAGCGGCTCGTGCAGCCGTCCGCTCATCCAGTGCAGCAGCTCCGAGAACGCATGACCGGTGTCGGCGGCCGGCGGTACGGCGACGAACTGCGCCTGGCCGCCGGCCCGGCGGGCCGGGACCACCAGCCGGCGGGCCAGTTCGTTCGCGACCGCGGCGCCGTGGTCGGCGGTCACGATGTGCAGGCACAGGTCCATTCCGGCTGCCTTGCCCGCCGACGTAAGGACGTTCCGGTCGTCGATGTAGAGGACGTCCGGGTCGACCCGGACGCGGGGGTAGCGGGCCGCGAGCGCGGCGGTGTGCTCCCAGTGCGTGGTGGCGCGCCGGCCGTCCAGCACCCCCGCGGCGGCCAGTACGAACGCTCCGGTGCACAGCGACACGAGCCGGGCGCCGCGGTCGTGGGCGGCGCGCAGGGCGTCGACGAGGTCGGCAGGCGGGTCGGCCTCGACGTCGTCGCAGGCCGGGACGATGACGGTGGCGGCGTCCGCGAGGACCTCGAAGCCGTGGGCGGTGTCGACCCGGAGCCAGCTGCCCAGCCGGGCGTCCCGGGGGGCGCAGACTCCGAATTCGTACCATCCGTCGGTCAGTTCGCGGTCCACGCCGAACACCTCGCAGGCCGCGGCGGCCTCGAACAGCATGGCCCCGTCGTAGAGCGCCAGCACCACCGATGTCATGCCCGGAAGTCTAAGGGCCGTCCCGCAACCCCCGGCGGGCGCACGACGCTGGCTACGGCACCTCGCTGCGTTGTCGGAACATCCGAATACGCCCACAATGAGGATGCTCCTCCGCCTCGCGATGCGCCGCATCCGACGCCGTGCGCTGATCCGCCAGGGGTTACGGGACAGCCCTCAGGCATCCCGCTGCTCCGCCACGGCACACGGCTCGGGCGACGGGGTTCAGCGGTAGTCGTCGTCGTCCAGGTCGACGATGCGTGCGTGGTCGGCTTCGATGACCGCCGCCGCGTCGAAGTCGATGTCCGACAGGTCGGCCTCGGCGTGAACACCGTCGGGGAACGTGGGGTCTACCGGCATGCTCGCCTCCTGGCGGCGTCAGCAGAGGGATACGGCTGCAGGGGCCACGATGCTGTGCGCGGGGCTGCCGGGCAAGCGCTGCCGACGGCGTGTCGCCCTGGCGGGCGCGGTCGGCCCCGCCCTGCGGGGGCGCTCGGGCGGGGCCGTGGACCTCTCCGCGGGGGAGGGGAGAAGGTCACCGCGCGCTCAGCATTGCACTGCTTTCGGCCAGTCAGCAAGATTCTGGCTGAAAGCCGTTCAGGCAAAATTACCGGCCGACCAGCGGCGGGTTGAGGCGGGCGAAGCCTTCCTGGCGTTCGTAGGGGAAGTGCGGGTACGGCGCCGGGCGGTGGCTCGCGGCGTCGAGCCGGGCCGTCTGCTCGGGGGTCAGGGACCAGCCGACCGCCCCGAGGTTGTCCCGCAGCTGCTGCTCGTTGCGCGCGCCGATGATGACCGAGGCCACGGTCGGGCGCCGGAGCAGCCAGTTGAGCGCGACCTGGGGGATCGTACGGCCGGTCTCCTGCGCCACGTCGTCGAGCGCGTCCACGACGTCGAAGAGGTGCGCGTCCTCCACCGGCGGGCCGTAGTCCGCCGTCCGGTGCAGGCGGCTGCCCGGCGGCAGCGGGTGGCCGCGGCGCAGCTTGCCGGTCAGGCGTCCCCAGCCGAGAGGGCTCCACACCAGCGCGCCGACGCCCTGGTCCTGCCCGAGGGGCATCAGGTCCCACTCGTAGTCGCGCCCGACGAGCGAGTAGTAGACCTGGTGGGCCACGTAACGGGGGTAGCCGTGACGGTCGGCGGCGGCCAGGGACTTCATCAGCTGCCAGCCGGCGAAGTTCGAGACGCCGATGTAGCGGATCTTGCCGTCCCTGACGAGCCGGTCGAGCGCGGAGAGCACCTCCTCGACCGGGGTCGCGGCGTCGAAGGCGTGCAGCTGGAAGAGGTCGATGTAGTCGGTGCCCAGCCGCCGCAGGGCGTCCTCCGTCGCCCTGATCAGGCGGGAGCGGGAGGTGCCGGCGTCGGCGGGCCCGTCCCCCACGGGCAGGCCGGCCTTGGTCGACAGCAGCACCCGGTCGCGCCGTCCCCTGACCGCCTCTCCGAGGACGGTCTCCGACGCCCCCGCGGAGTACACGTCGGCGGTGTCGAAGAGGGTGATGCCCGCATCCAGGCTGATGTCGACCAGCCTGCGCGCCTGCCGGGCGTCCGTGTCGCCCCAGGCGCCGAAGAGCGGGCCCTGCCCGCCGAAGGTCCCTGCGCCGAAGCTCAGTGCGGGCACCTTGAGTCCGGATGCGCCGAGCTGCCTGTACTCCATGTCCGTGTCCATGACGGAACCCTTCGCTGGGTGTTAATGGAACCAGTGACCCTTTAAGCTGCCCTCAAGGTAGCAGGCCGAGACTTTTAATGGAACTGGAGTCCCGTTATGGATGCTGTGCAGCCGGATCCCGAGCCGGGGACCGTACGGCCGGGAGGCCGGACGGCGCGGGTGCGGGAAGCGGTCCTGGCGGTGGCGGGCGACATGCTGGCCGAAGCGGGATTCGACCGGCTCGACCTGGCCGAGGTCGCCCGGCGGGCCGACGTCGGCAAGACGACGGTCTACCGCCGCTGGGGCAGCGCGGCCGGCCTGGTCGCCGACCTGCTCGCGGACATGGCCGAGCAGTCCGTCCCCCGCGCCGAGACGGGCTCCCTCGACGGAGACCTCCGCGCCAACGCCGAGCTGGTCCAGCGCGTCCTCGCCGACCCCCGCCAGGGCCCGCTCTTCACGGCCCTGATCGCCGCGGCCACCACCGACGCCAAGGCGGCGGAGTCCCTCAACCGCTTCTACGAGATCCGCGTGGCCGAATGGGCGCCCTGCGTCCGGCAGGCCGTGGACCGCGGGGAACTGCCCGCGGGGACCGATGCGGAGGAAGTGGTCCGCGCCGTCTCCGCCCCCCTCTACTACCGCCTCCTGACGACGGGTGAGGCGCCGGGCGCCTCGGACGCCGCCCGAGCGGCCCGTGCCGCCTCCGCGGCGGCGCGTGCCGGAGCCTTCGCCGGGTAATCCCCGCGTGCGAACGGCTTGCGAGAAGACCGCGCAGCCGGGCCGTCCCCCGGGGAGCGGCGCCGGCGCCCGGCCAGCTCGGGCAGGAGCGAGACGAGGCCCAGCACGGCCAGCACGGCTCCGAGCCAGAGAGGGGCGCGCAGGCCGACGCGCTCGAGGAGCACCCCGCCCACGGAGGATCCGATGATGATGCCGAGGGTGATGAAGGAGGAGTGCACGGTGTTGACCAGCGGTCCGGCGTTTCCGGCGCGCTGGACGCGCAAGGTCATCGCGGGGTTCAGTGTCACGCCGACCAGGCCGATGCCCATCATGAGGGCCGCGGCCGCACCGCTCACGTCGGCCAGCAGGGCGAATCCCGTCAGGAACAGGGCGTTGAGCCCGAGTCCGACGGCCTGCACGCCGACGGTCCGCCGGTCCGCGATCCGGCCCACGATGGTGTTGCCGACGAGTGCGGCGGCTCCGTACGCGATGAGGAGGACCGGGACGGTGTCCTCGGCGAAGCCGCTGACCTGCGTGAGGATCGGATTGAAGTAGCTGAAGGCGGCGAAGGTCGCGCCGATGACGAAGGTGCTGGTGGACAGGACCAGCCACAGGCGGGGGTTCCGGAAGACCCGGACCTCGTCGCGGAACGTCCCCGCGGTGCTGCCCGGCCCGTCGAGGCGCGGCACCCCGAACACCGTGGCCGCGGCGGCGATCAGGGTCAGCACGGTGATCGCCCAGAAGGCGGCCCGCCAGCCCAGCCTCCCGCCGATGAGCGTGGCCATCGGCAGGCCGAGCAGGGTGCCGAGCATGAGGCCGTTCATCGCCACGGCGATGGTCCGGCCGCGGGACTCCTCGCGGCTGAGCGCGGAGCACACCGAGATGGCGACGCCGAAGAACGCCTGGCAGGCCACGCCAGTGACGATGCGGGCGGCCAGCATGGCGGCGTAGCCCGTCGCGGTCGCCGCGAGGACGTTGCCGGCGAGGAAGGCCGCGAACAGGATCAGCAGCGCGGTCTTGGGGCGCAGCCGCATCAGGGCGACGGTCAGGAACGGGCCGCCGACTGCCATGGCGAGCGCGAAGACGGTGATGAGGTACCCGATCTGCGAGAGGGTCACATCGAGGCCGTCCGCCATCTGCGGCATCAGGCCGGCGACGACGAACTCGCTGGTCACCATGGCGAAGATGCCGAGGGCGAGTACGTATACGGCGCGGGGCACGGGCAGGTCACATCCTTTATTTTGGATCGTGCAGTACAAAACCGGGGCGTGCGCAAGGGCGGTCCAGGGCAGCCTGGGACGGTCCTGCGGCCGGTGGATCGTTCAGTGGCGCAGTGGCGCAGTGGCGCAGTGGCGCAGCGGGTCAGCGGGTCAGTGGGTCAGCGGGTCGGCGGGTCAGGGCGTCCAGCGAGGTCGCGGCGACCGCCTCGAGGGTGGCGCGGTCGGCGCCGTTCTGGGCGGAGATGCGCAGGCCGGCGATGGCGGCGCTGAGGAAGGAGGCGTACGCGGCGGCGTCCCGTGCGCGGGAGATCTCGCCCGCGTGCTGGCCGGCGGCGATGACGTCGCCCATCGCGGCGAGCCGTCGCGCCAGGTCGCGCTGGAGCAGCGCGGCGACCTCGGGGTCGCGTCCCGCCAGTGCGGCGACGCTGTTGACCCCGAGGCAACCGATGCCCAGCCCGTTCAGGCGGTTGGCCTCCTCGACCTCGATGGCAAGGGCGAACAGGCTCCGCAGCCGGTCGGCCGGCGGCCGGGCCGCGTCGTCGAGGATCTCGGCCTGGCTGTCCGCGGTCGAGTCGAGGTAGTGCGCCAGCGCCCGCACGAACAGGGCGTGCTTGCTGGTGAAGGTGTTGTAGATGCTGCTGCGGCCCAGTCCGGTCGCCTCGCAGAGATCCTGGGTCGAGGCGGCTTCGTACCCCTTCTCCCAGAACAGGCGCATGGCCCCTTCGAGGGCGCGCTCCTCGTCGAACATCCGCGGTCGTGCCATGGCGGCACGGTACCACGTATTGGACCGACCGATCCAAAACGGCGTTCGCGCCTCGGGATGCCGCGGGAGTGCCGCGTGCGCCGCTGTCGAGGGGTGCCGTGAAACGGGTCAGGGCCGTGCAGCGGGTGCTGCACGGCCCTGGTCGCCCGTACCGGCGCGTCCGTGACGTGGCGCTGCGCGAAACGTTTCTGCGCGGGCTGTGCCGTCGTCGGGACGCGGTGGACCGAGCGGGAGGATCAGGCGGGGGTGATGTTCTCCGCCTGCGGGCCCTTCTGGCCCTGCGTGATGTCGAACGTCACGGCCTGGCCCTCCTGGAGCTCGCGGTAGCCGCTCGCGTTGATCGCGGAGTAGTGCGCGAAGACGTCAGGGCCGCCACCGTCCTGGGCGATGAAGCCGAAGCCCTTCTCCGAGTTGAACCACTTCACAGTTCCCGTAGCCATGTCTCATGCCTTCCAGTCGAGTTGCGTCTTCCGCGGGGTGCGGGAGACGGAGGTGATCGCCCTGGTCCAACGGCACAGCACAGCAGAACTGCCCGCACCAAGGAGATGCGGGCAGAAGGCACTTCGAACCACGACAGCTGACACAGACCGTACACGCCCGAACACGCAGTCACCAGGGAAAACAGCCATTCCCTGAAAGGTTGTTCATCAACTCGCCACCGCGCGGCGGGCCGGTCAGACGCGGGCGGGCGGGTGCTCGTGCTCGACTGCGGGCTCGCGCCGGGGCGCCGGCAGGACGGCCGGGGGCGCGGCCCCGGATGCGGGCGGCGGGCTCGTGGGCGGCGCCGGGGTGTGCAGGCGGATGTCCTGGATGCCGCGGCGCAGTCCCGAGCGGAGCCTCTTCGACAGGGGGCGTTCCACGTACCGGTGGATCAGCCAGGAGGCGGCCAGCATGCCGACCGTGACGGAGGAGACCAGCACGGTGGCGGGGACCCGGTCGCGGAAGTGGTGGATGAGGGTGATGCCCAGCGTCATGTGGATCAGGTACAGCGGGTACGTGATCGCTCCCGCGGTGCTCAGCCACCGCCACTGGATGCGGTCGAGCCGGCCGAGGGCGACTGCGGCGATGGCGAGGAAGCCGACGGCGATGACGGCGCGGGCCGGCCAGGTCGGCAGCTGCTCCGCGAGGTTCCGTCCGAGATTCGTCTGCATGCGCCCGCGGACGTAGTGCTGGGCGAGCAGGAACTGCACCCCGACGATGCCCCACAGCAGCATGCTGGGCCGGTATCGGCGCATCAGATAGAACGCAATGCCCGAAATGAAGTACGGCGCGTACTGCGGCATCGCGAAGAAATGCAGGAGCCGGAAGTCGGTCGTCGGAGCGGCCACGGCCGCCAGTGTCCAGATTCCGCAGAACAGGATGCAATTGCGGTACGTGACACCGCGGAGGACGACCAGCGTGAAGAGTGCGTAGAACTTGAGCTCGACGAACAGCGTCCAGTACGCATGATCGACATGTCCGACGCCCAGCCCGCCCTGGAGCATGGTCAGATTGACCGCGGCGTCGTTCCAGTACTTGATGTGCCGGAGTGCCTGCACTTCGGGAAGGAGCCAGAGGGTGAAGGCGGCCAGGGCCACCCCCGCCCAGTACGCGGGGAAGAGCCGGGATATCCGGGAGACGGCGAAGTCGCCGACCGTGCGGCCCCAGACGCTCATGCAGATGACGAATCCGCTGACGATGAAGAAGATCTCGACACCCAGCCACCCGTACAGGGCGAAGGGCCGGAGGGCCGGAAAGATGTCGGCGGTGCTCTTTGCTCCCCACGCGGCGCCCAGGCCGATGTAGTGGTAGAAGAGCACGGCGAGCGCCGCGGCTATCCGGATTCCGTCGAGTGCGAACAGGCGCACCGACGTCGGCCCGGTCGGTTTCTTATCGGTCATGTGGCAGCTGTCCCCCTGGCTGCGAAGTCTGGATGCGCGGCACCTTTCCCGACCGCCGGCGCGCGGCCGGCCCCACCGGTGGCGGGGCTGTGTCGGCGATGGTCGTGCACGTGCCTGATGTCGAGAGCGTCTCCGGAACGGGCTTCTGCAACTAGTTGCCAAAGACGCAACAGCAAAAATCGCTTCCGCATCCGCTGATGTCAAACTCCGGGCCGGTGACATGGATCACCCCATCCGGAGGGCAACTATTCCGTCGCTTGGCTTCTGCACATGGCTTTTGCTGCAGGTCAGGGCGGTTGCTACGGGGCTCGGCCGAGATCGTTCCGTGCCGGCCGCGCTGTGGACTCCGGCCCTGGCGGGCCGCTCGCAGGGGACGAAAAGGAATGGAAGTGCTGATTCCCGATCGCGAGCGCGCGAGGCCGCTCGGCTGTCGAATGGAGGGTTTTCCAGGGCGAATCGCCGAAAGGTCCGGCTTGCGGCAGGCGCCGGAATGTCCGGATGAGTGCGGCTCGCCGCGAACGTCGCACGCGACGCGGCCGGGAGGGGGCGGCCGCCGTCCTGGTGCGAGTGCCGGGACGGAAGGCGGTGCCGCGATCACCGGCCGGCGAACGTCAGGCTGCCGGGCGCCGTCGCAGCTGAGAACCCCGAGAACCCCGCGCGCGCACGCGGAACCCCTCCTAGGGTGGCGCAATGACGATTCGGATGATCATCCTCAATGGCGGCTCCAGTTCGGGGAAGTCCGCCATCGCCCGGTGTCTGCAGGCGGTCCTGCCGGATCCCTGGCTGACCTTCGGAGTCGACGACCTGATCGATGCGATGCCCGCGGCCATGCGGGCATCCGGTGCGGGGATCGACTTCGCTCCCGACGGTGCGGTCGTCGTCGGACCCGGCTTCCGGACCCTCGAGGCGGCGTGGATCGAGGGAGTGGCGGCGATGGCCCGCGCGGGCGCCGGAGTGATCGTCGACGAAGTCTTCCTCGGCGGCGCGGCATCCCAGCAGCGGTGGCAGAAGGCCCTGGGCGGACTCGACGTGCTGTGGGTCGGCGTCCGGTGCGACGGCGCGGTCGCCGCCGGCCGCGAGGTCGCACGAGGAGATCGGGTCGACGGGATGGCCGCATCGCAGGCGGAGGTGGTCCACGAAGGCGTCGCCTACGACGTCGAGGTGGACACGGCGCGCGCCGAGTCCATGGAGTGCGCGCGGGCCATCGCCGCCCACGTCAGGTGATCACCGGCCGGGGAGATTCGGCCGGACGGGCGGGCGGCGACGTCCGCACCCGCCGGCCCGGCCGTTCACTCCGCGCCGGCCCGCCGCCATGCGCCCCGGCCGCTACTGCGTACGCGCGCCGGCCGGGGCCTCCCAGCCGCTCCGGGCGGGGACGGCCTCGCGCGCGTGCCGCCAGGCGGCAGGGACGCCGCCCGTGCCGACGCGCGCCGCGACGACCCCTCCGGCCATCGCGCAGGTCGTGTCGCGGTCGCCCCACCCTCCGACTGTCTGCCACAGCGCCTCGGTCAGGTCGTCCAGGTGCCCTGCGGCCGACCACAGGGCGAACGGCACCGTGTCGGGAGCGGAGATCAGCTTCCCCGATCCCAGTACGGAAGCCGCGTGGCGCACCGAGGTGCGCCCGGTGAAGCCCGCGGCCACCAGCAGACCCGAGCGGACGTCGCTGTCCGGCACGTACGAGGCGACCTCCCGCAGGAAGGCGCCGCGACCGGGTGCGTCCTGCCCCGCGCCGGCAGCCGCCAGCGCCGCGGCGACGGCGACGGCCACCGCTCCCGCGGCGGCCTCCGGATGGGCGTGGGTGGCGAGCGCGGACAGCTCCGCCTGCTCGGCGGCCGCGTCGAGGTCGTCCCGGAACCACGCCCCCAGCGGCGCGACCCGCATCGCGGCGCCGTTGCCGTAGGAGCCCTGCCCGCCGAACTGTTCCGTGGTGACGGCCCGCCAGTCCTCGCCCTCGCCGATGCGCCGGAGCACGCCGTGCATGGACGGGCCGTACTTGCGCCCCGGGTCGCGCGCGTACTCGGCGGCGAACTCCCGCGCCAAGTCCCCTGGGCGGACTTCGCCGTTGGCCACCAGGTGGGCGAACAGGACGAAGGCCATGGCGGAATCGTCCGTCCACGGCCACGGCGCGGGCCGCAGCGCCCGCGCAGCCCACTGCTCCTCGACCGGCTCGCCGGAGAGGGTGAACCACCTGTCGCCGAAGGCGTCGCCCAGGGCGAGCCCGTCCAGGGAGGCGTGTGCGTACGGACGGTCCATGGCGAAGCTCCTCGGCTACTCGGCGACAAGCGGCATCATCGCCGTCGGCAGCGGTGCGCGCGAGCGGATTGCCGAGCGGCAGGTGCCGGACGCGCCCCAGGGCGCGGAGGGGCCGCGGGCCGGTCGAAAACCCGTGGCGGTACGGCCCGCCGGTCTGGATATGATCACACCAAGGCGGGGTCGTAGCACAGAGGTAGTGCGCCTACACAGCATGGAGGAGGACGCCGGTTCGAATCCGGCCGCCCCGCCCCCTCATTCCCACCGGGGCCCGGTTCGGCTGCTTCCCGGATCAGCGCGCAGAGCCGCCTCCTTCCGGGCCGCCGCGGCCCCGCAGTGCCTCGTTCGCTTCACTCTTCGGCGTCAACTGCACTCTGCCGAGCGCGGATTGCCTGCGCCCCTCCGGTCCGCGTGCCCACGTAGGGTGCTCGGTACTGATCACTGGGTACCCATCACCAGTGGCGGGCACGGGCCGAAGACGGGGGACCATGGAGCGGGGGAGTGGCATGGGTGGCGAGCGGGGGCGGAGGGCCGGGATCGTCCGGTACTGGCGGGCGGTCGAGCTGTTCAGCCCGCAGAAGGTCCCGGCCGTCGCGCCGAAGGAGCGCGTGTTCGCCGTGGAGCCGGACCAGCCGCTGCCCTGGCAGGACGGACATCCGCTGCGCACCGTCCCCTTGGAGCCCGGCTACGTGTGGCAGCACGTCGTCTACGGCGGGGCGTACCCGCTCACTGCCGTACGGGACACCCTGCTGCGCGTGTTCGGGGAGAGCGGCGAGGACCACGACGGACGGATGGACGGCGAGAGCGCGCTGTTCGCCCTGACGGTCTCGGACGAGGGGCTGCTGCTGGCGGACTCGCCGGTGTTCTCCTCCTGCGCCTGGGCCACCGGCCGGGCGCTGTCGCCCGGTCCCCGGCGGCGCGGCTGGCTCGACGGCTTCGAGGAGGAGGGCGAGGCCTGGGCCGCCCGCGCCGCAGAACTGGGCGCCACCCCCGACTCCGCCCACTCCTCCTCCGCGGCACCCGGCAGCCCTGACGGCCCCCACACCTCTGAAGCCCTCGATTCCTCCGACCCCCCGGAAGAGCCGAAGGAGCCGGGGGAGCCGGAGGAACGGCACACGAGCGCCGAAGGCCCCGGCGCGCCCGTGATCGACGCGAAGGACCTGCTGGAGCTCGTCGGTGAACTCGCCCGAGCCTGGGGCGTCGCGGACGCCCTCGCCCCGCACGACGTACGCGTCCGCAGCGTCGCCGTCCGGGCGGACCGGGCCGACGAAGCCGATCAGCAGGACTTCCTCAACAGCTTCGTCGCCGCCGACCTCGAACGCATCGCGCGCGAGCTCGCCCGGCACGACCCCGGCCCCGGCCTGGCCGCATTCCTCACCCCCGACGCCGCCCTCGACAAAGCCCGCCGCATCGACCTGCGCGAACACCCGCAAACCGTCCTCGACGGCGTCGCCCCCGGCCGTACGCCCGCCGGCCGCTGGCCGGCCCCCGCGACCCACCCGCTCGCGCTGAGCCAGCAGTTCGCCGTCAACGCCGTCCAGGAGACCCTGGGATCCGACGGCGGGATCTTCGCCGTCAACGGCCCGCCCGGCACCGGCAAGACCACCATGCTGCGCGACTGCTTCGCCGCGGCCGTCGTCGAGCGGGCCCGCCGGCTGTCCGGACTGCGCCTGCCGTCCCAGGCCTTCGCCGACCAGCCTCCGTACACCTGGAAGACCGGGGACTACACCCGCAAGGTGACGGCGCTGCGGCCGGAGTTCACCGGCTTCGAGATGGTCGTCGCCTCCGCCAACAACGGTGCGGTGGAGAACATCTCCACCGAGATCCCGGCCCGTGCGGCCCTCGGCGGGGAGTGGCGGGAGGAGGCGGACTACTACGCCGAGCAGGCGACCCGCCTCCTCAAGGGCGCCCCCGCGTGGGGCGCGGTCGCCGCGCGCCTGGGGAGCAGGCGCAACCGGATCGAGTTCGTCAACCGCTTCTGGCACGGCAAGTACCGGCGGACCGACGCCGGGGCGCCGAGGCCCGCCGTCGTTCCCGCCCAGTCCAGGGACACCGCGACCGGCCGGTTCCCCCGCCAGGGCACGGGTACGGACCGGGGCACCGGCGGGACCTGGGGCACGGGGGCCGACCGGAACCGGGAGACCTGGCTGGAGAGCGGCAGCGGTCTCGCCCACCTGCTGCGCGAATGGCGCGACACCTCGCAGAGCGGCGTGTGGCGCGAAGCGAAACAGCGCTTCCAGACCGCATGGGACGAGGCGGAGCGGCTGCGCGAGGAGCGCGTCGCCGTCGCCGCGGCCTTCGCCGCGCGGGCGGACGCCCACCGGGCGCTGGAGGAGGCACAGGGGGCGGTGGACGGTGCGGCCCGGCGCCTGGAGCGCGTGCAGCACAGCCTGGCCGGCGCCGAGGCCGGCCTGCTCCCCCTCCTGGCGGCGCTGACCGCGGCCGAAGAGGGCCACGAGGCACACCTGGCCCGCCGCCCCGGCTTCACGGTCAGCCTCTTCACCATGGGCCGCGCCGCCCGCGAATGGCACGCGGCCGAGGCGGACCTCGCCGACCGGGTGGCGGCCGCGCGCGCCACGCGCGACCACGCCCAGCAGCAGATCGGCCGGGTCCGGCACGCGGCGGGCGAGGCGCAGGCACAGCTGCGCAAGGCCGGGGACGCGCACGCGGCCGCCCGTACGCACGCCGAGCGGCTGGAGGCCGAAGTGGCGGCGGCCCGTACGCGCTGGGACGGGCACGTGCCGGACGACGCCTGGTCCGGCGACGACACGGTCCGCGAACTGTCCGCGCCGTGGGCGGACGCCGAACTGACCCGTGCGCGCAGCGCGCTCTTCCTCGCCGCCCTCGACCTCCACCAGGCGTTCGTACGCTGCACGGCCCGCACCATGTACCAGAACCTGATGGCCGCCATGGACGCGGTGGCCGGCGCGGTCCCCGGGACCGTGCCCGAGACCCACCTGCGGGCCGCCTGGCAGAGCCTCTTCCTGCTGGTCCCGGTGGTCTCGACGACGTTCGCCTCACTGGACCGGGTCTTCGGCGGCCTCGGCGCGCAGTCGCTGGGCTGGCTGTTCATCGACGAGGCCGGCCAGGCTGCGCCGCAGCTCGCCGTCGGAGGCATCTGGCGGGCCCGGCGCACTGTCGTCGTCGGCGATCCCCTCCAACTGGAGCCGGTGGTGGTGCTGCCGTGGACCGCGCAGCGGGCGCTGCGCGACGACTTCGGCGCGGCGGAGGAGTGGGCGCCCGGCCGCACGTCGGTCCAGCAGCTCGCGGACCGCTCCAACCGGTACGGCACGCTGCTCCCGGCCGAGCTGCCCGACGGCGGCGACGAGGCCTGGGTGGGATCGCCGCTGCGGGTGCACCGGCGGTGCGACGACCCGATGTTCGGCATCAGCAACCGCATCGCCTACGACGGCCTCATGGTGCAGGGCACCGCCGGCCGCGACCCGTACCCGTACCGGCCGGCGAGCAGCTGGGTGAACGTCGTCTCGGCGGACGCGGACGGGCACTGGATCCCGGAGGAGGGACGGGCGCTGCGCCGCGTGCTGGAGCGGCTGCGGGACGAGGGCGGCATCGACCTCGCCCGCGACGTGTACGTCATCAGCCCGTTCCGGGCCGTCGTCGACGGGGCGAAGCGGCACTGCCGCGACCTGATGCCGACCGAGCGCGTGGGTACGGTGCACACCACGCAGGGCAAGGAGGCGGACGTCGTGATCCTGGTCCTGGGCACGGACCCGCGCAGCGCGGGCGCCCGCGCCTGGGCCGCGTCCCGCCCCAACCTGCTGAACGTCGCCGTCAGCCGTGCCAAACGCCGCCTCTTCGTCATCGGCAACCTGGAAGCCTGGCGCGACCAGCGCTTCTTCTCCGACCTCGCGGACGCCCTCCCGGACCACACCTGGCAGATACAGGGCCGCCGCCGCGGGTGATCCCGGGCCCCGCCCCTCCGGCCGGACCTGATGTGATGGGCCGTCAGGGTGAGTCCGCGTTCCGCTCGGACGTCCGGACCTGTCCCGTACGGAACTCCGTGCCGGCGTGGAGCGCGCGGCCGGGACATCCGGTGGGGAGGCCCAGGGAGCCCGGGTGCGGGGCGAAGACCACACGGGAGCGGAATCACCATGGCAACTCCACCCATCGGGACGGCCGTGCGCCTGGGCCTGTGCATCGTCACGGCGGTCGCCTGGCAGCTGATGCCGGTGTCGGCAGTGTCGGCAGAGCCGGCGGTTCCGGCCGCGTCGGCGGCGGCCGGCCCGTCACGCGACCTGGTGGTCCCCCGGGACCGTCCGACGATCCAGGCGGCGGTCGACGCCGCCCGGCCCGGCGCCCGGATCACCGTCCGGCCCGGTGTCTACCGCGAGCAGGTGGTGATCGGCAAGAACGTGTCGATCACCGGCGCCGGCCACGGGAAGACGACGATCAAGGCGCCCCGGACACTGGCCGTCGGCAGTGACGGCGGCACCTCGATCGTCGAGGTCCACAACGGCGCATCCGTCTCCCTCTCCAGGCTCGCCGTCAGCGGCCCGGGCTCCGGCACGTGCGCCGAAGGCGCGCTCGGCTCCGGCATCCGCGTGCTCGGCGGAGCGCACCTCGACCTCGTACACGCCGCCGTCACCCACATCACCGACACGCCCGTCGCGCCCTGCTTCCGCAGTGCGAACGCAGTCTTCGTCGGGGACCTGCCGAGCGGTACGGGATCGGCAACCATCCGCGACACCGGCATCACGGGCTACCAGGGCGCCGGAGTGGTCGTCCTCAACGAGGGGTCGACGGCGACGATCGAGCGCACCACCGTCACCGGGCACCGGCAGCTGTCGACCGACGGGATCGAGTTCGTGGGTGGCGCGGTCGGACGCGTCACCCGGAGCACCATCAGCGACAACGCCTGCCGG
The DNA here is from genome assembly GCF_055602345.1 of Streptomyces sp. NPDC037401. Lineage (NCBI taxonomy): Bacteria > Bacillati > Actinomycetota > Actinomycetes > Kitasatosporales > Streptomycetaceae > Streptomyces > Streptomyces sp. NPDC037401. Next base: position 17,708 of record NZ_JBVJWO010000049.1, on the reverse strand, counting down.
GAGCCCGACCCGGGCTGCGGCCCGGACTTCTTCAACGAGGTCCAGCACGCGGGCATCGTCGCCGACACGCCCGGCACCGTCCTGCAGCACAACCGGATCGTCGGCAACCAGGTCGGCATCTACGTCGCCGGCGGCGGGATCGGCATCGGCCACAACGACATCCGCAACAGCTCGTACGTCGGCATGGCACTCCGGGACGGCACCTTCACGGCCCGCAAGGACCGGATCGAAGGCGGGATCCACGGCGTCGCGGTCATCGCGTCGGCGGTCGACACGAACGCCACGCTCCACGGCGTACGGATCAAGGGGACGTCGGGCGCACCGGTGCAGACCTTCGAGTGCTGCGGCTTCACCGCCACGGTGACGGTGAAGCCGTAGCCGCCGCCCACGGCGGGAAGCCCACCGGCTTCCGCCTCGTCTGGCGCCGGGTCATTCCCGGGGGCGGGCCGCGGTGATCACGTAGTAGTCCAGGAGGCCCTGTTCGTAGGCGTGCAGGAAGTTCCGCGGCCAGGTGCCGGGCTCCCACTGCGTCGACAGCCAGCGGTCCCAGCCGGGCCACACGGACGGGCCGATCGACTCGGCCCGCGCCCCGGTGAGCCCGGCGCGGGAGAAGGCGGTGACGAGCTCGCCGGGCGGGCGGGCGATGTCCAGGCCGTCGGCGTACGTGTCGAGCAGGGCGGCGAGCCGGTCCGCGGCCGCGGCCGCGGCACCGGACGAGCCGGCCGCCGGGGTCCGGTCCGGGTCCGGGGCGGGGGCCGGGGCCGGGGCGGGGGCCGGGTCCGGGGTGAAGAAGCTGGCCACCACGACCCGGCCGCCGGGCCTCAGCACGCGGGCCGCCTCCCCGGCGAAGTCGGCCAGGTCGTCGAAGTGCTGGGCGGCTTCCACGCTGTACACGCAGTCGAACTCCGCCTCGCCGAAGGGCATCCGCTCCGCCGCGCCCCGCACCAGCCGCAGCCGGTCCGGGTCGGATTCCAGCAGGCCTGTGTTGGCGAGGCGGGCCCGCTCCAGCTGACGCGGGTGGATGTCCATGCCGGTGATCCGGGCCGGGCCGTACTCCTCCAGCGCGAGCGCGCAGCCGACTCCGAGTCCGCAGCCCACTTCGAGCACTTCGCTGCCGTCGACCGGCCCGGCGCTGTCGAGCACGTGCCGGTACAGGTCCTGCTGGCTGCGGACGCGGTCGGCGACGGTGAGCGGACGGGCCAGGTCGGACGGCTGCCAGTAGCCGAAGTTGATGAACCCGCCGGCGAAGACGGGGACCGAGCTCAGGTCGGCCGGCCCGTAGGTCTCGTGCACCGCGTCCCGCATCCCGTCGGTGCGGGCACCCGGGTCGTCGCGGTCGTGGGCCTCGGTTGCGGGCCCCTGGTGTGCCGCATCGGTCATGAGCACCACCTCCCCGGCCAGTGTGGCCGGGTACGACGGGACTGTCGACGGTGCCCCGCGGGCACGGGCGGGCCGGATCGACCCCCGGACGGGAGGGCTATGCCCGGCGGGGCCGCGAACGGTCGCGCGCGATCAGCCATTCCGCCGCAAGCAGGTTGATCAGCCACGACGTCCATGCTCCGGTCGCGTAGACCTGCCCGAACGGGAACCCGGCCGCGTCCCCCGCCACCAGCCACAGCCTGATCGTCACGGCCGAGAGGATCAGGGCGTACGAACGGATCATCCAGGCGCGGTGCAGGTCCGGACGGCGTCGCACGGCCCACACGTACGCCGCGGCCGAGGACCAGAGCAGCAACACCCCCAGGGCCGCGAACCCGACGGGGGCGAGCGGGTCCGCCAGCGCGCGCGGCGCCAGGAGCAGCCCCCCGATGCCCGTCGCGAGCACGCTCACCAGGTAGAGACGGCCCGTCAGCCGGTGCAGGCGCGGGTGGCTGCGGCGCAGCCGGGGGAGGAACTGCCACGGGCCCAGCACCATGGCGGGCACTCCGCCGCCGATGTGCAGGATCAGCGGTGCGAGGTGTGCGAGGTAGACGGCCCGTTGCTCGGGCAGGAAGGTGTGGGGGTCGAGGGTGAAGTAGCGGGCGGCGAGCAGCGCGGTGAGGAAGGCGAGGGCGGTCATGGCGAGCCATCCGGCGCGGCGCAGCACGCCGCCGGACCTCGGTGTGCGGGCGGCTGGGGATGAACCCCGGGCAGGGGCGGATGTGTTCATGCCGTGAGGCTAGGAAGCGGAGCCCGCTGCGGGCGTCCTCCCCAGAGGGCCCGCTGCCGTACGCCACCCGGGGGAGAACCGTGCCCGGCGTCGTACCCGTACCCCGGCAGGCGGACTCGGCCGGATACCCCCACAGGGCGATGCGCCGGCGGGCGGCGGCTGGCTAAAGTCCGTTTCCTGGCACCGTGTTCGCGGTGCGCGCGCCCCCACGGAGCAGCCATGAGCCCACCGAGACCAGCCGACCGCGGCCCCGCCGCTGCCGCGCTCGTGCGCCGCCTGCGGCCTCTGGCCGCCGACGGCCTGCCGGCCGTCGGTTTCCTCGCCGTGATGCTGGTGGAACGCCTGGGCGCGCGCGCCGAGATCGGCAGCAGGCTGCCGGAAGCCCTCGCCCTGGCCGTCGCCCTCGCCGGCGCCCTCGCGCTGCGCCGCCGTGCACCGCTGGCCGCCTACGTCACAGGGACCGCGGCCCTGTCGGCGGAGGCCCTGTTCGTCCTGGCCAGCCCGGCGACTCCGTACGCGAACCTGCTCGGCGTGTACGCGCTGGGCCTGCACGCGACCCGGCGACGCGCCCTGCTCGGCCCGCCGCTGGTGCTGCTCGGCATGGCCGCCTACTTCGCCGGACTCGACCGCACCTACCCGGTCATCCCGCTCGGGGTCCTGTTCCTGTGGCTGCTTGCCTGGGCGGTCGGGTACGGCACCGCGCGCCGCCACGACGAACGCGACGCGGCGCGGCTGCTGCTGCTGCACCGGGTCGCCGCTGAGGAGCGCGCACGGATCGCGCGCGAGCTCCACGACCTGGTCGGACACACCGTCAATGTGATGCTCGTGCAGGCCGGAGCGGCCCGCCGCCTGCTCGACCGCGACCCGCAGCAGAGCCGCGCCCTGCTGGAGACCCTCGAAAACGCCGGGCGGGAATCCCTCGACGAACTGGACCACGTCCTCGGCCTGCTGCGCCGGGGCGCGCCGCACGGCGTGCCGGACCCCGCGCCGGGCCCGGGTCCCGTCGCAGACTCCGTTGCGGACCCTCTGGCGGACCCGTCCCGGGTCGGTGAACCGGGCCCCGGGACGGAGCCGGGGGGAAGGGCGGGATCCGGTGCCGCGTCCGGCCCCGGCCTTGCCGATCTGCCCCGGCTCACCGACCGGATGGGCCGCGCCGGAGTCCGCGTAGCCGTCCGCATCGAGCCGGCCGCACACCCGCTGCCCCGTACCGTCGACACCTCGGCGTACCGGATCGTGCAGGAGGCCCTGACCAACGCACTGAAGCACGGCCGGGCCGCCTCCGCGGACGTCTCGGTCGGACGCCGGGCACACGGCGCGGGCCGCGCCGAAGTCCTGGAGATAGAGGTCCGTGACGACGGGCTCGGCGTGGCCGGTCCCTACACACCCGGCCGGGGCCTGCTCGGCATAGCGGAGCGGGCCGCGGTGCTCGGCGGCCGGGTGGAGCACGGAGGAGGTGACGGGGGCGGATTCCGGCTGCGCGCGGTGCTCCCGCTGCCGTGACCGTCCGGGTGGTCGTCGCCGACGACGACGCGCTGCTGCGCGCCGGAGTGGCGCTCGTCCTCGGCACCGAGGACGGTCTGGAGGTGGTGGGCCAGGCGGCCGACGGCCTGGAGGCCGTCGCCCTGTGCCGGGAGCTGCACCCCGACGTCATCCTCATGGACGTACGGATGCCCGGCATCGACGGTGTCGAGGCGACCCGCCGGATCACGGCCGCCGGTCCGTCCGCGCCGCGCGTCCTCGTCCTGACGACCTTCCACCACGACGAGTACGTGTGGGGTTCCCTGCATGCGGGAGCCGCGGGCTACCTCCTCAAACGGGCCTCGCCCGAGCGGCTCATCGATGCCGTCCGCACGGTGGCCGCAGGCGAGGCGCTCCTCGACCCGGCGGTGACCCGCGACCTGGTGGCCCAGCTCGTCGGGCGCCGCCCCGCCGACACCCCCGGGAGTGCCCCGGGTGCCGAGGGCGGGCACCCGCCCGTACCCCGCCCGCCCTCGCGGTCATGGGCGCGGCTGTCCTGGTCCGCACGCGCCGGGCCGCACGACGAGAGCACCCGCCTGGCGGCTCTCACGGCGCGGGAGCGCGAGGTGCTGTGCCTGGCCGCCGATGGCCTGTGCAATGCCGAGATCGCCGGCCTGCTGGTGCTGGCCGAGTCCACGGTGAAGACGCACATGAAGCGGATCCTGGCCAAGGCCGGTGCCCGGGACCGGGCCCAGGCGGTCGTGCTCGCCTACCGGAGCGGACTCATGGCCGCCTCTGCCGACGGTCGGGCCGCGCCTGGCAGGCCCGCCGGGCCTGCCTGAGGGCTGCGGCCTCAGCCGACGAGCCGCTTGCGCCAGTCGAGCGGGGTGACCGTGAGGGCCTGGTCCGGTCGGCCGTTCCAGTCGACCTGGAGTCCGGCGGCGCGGAGGGCGGCGGCGACCTCTTCGCCGATGGCGGTCGTCGTCTCCGCGGAGTCGTCGAACCCGCCGTACAGCAGGGTCAGCCCGTGGCCTGCCGCGGCGCTGTCGGTGCACTGGGTGTGGAAGTACACGAAACCGCGGGCGTCCGGGGCGGCTTCCGCCCCGATCTCGGCCTGGCCGCAGCTGCGGCAGCAGGTGAAGTTCTCCCGCGCCGTGATCCCCGCCGCGCCGAGCGCTTCGAAGACCAGGGACAGCCGCTCCGGGTCGGTGGTGCCCTCCCAGGAGGCCTGCTCCTCGACGCGCTCCCGCCACATGCGATCGGCCAGCTCCTCAGCCTGCGCGCCGGAGACCGGCCGGTGGTCTCCCGAGACGAGGTAGTCCTCGGCGACTTCGGCGAGCTCGGCCCGGTCCGCGTAGCCGCCGACGAGCAGTTCCCGGAGCCGGTCCTCCAACAGCCGGCGCTGTTCGTCGTCGAGGTCGAGCGGCGGGACGGGCGCGGGCGCCGGGAAGTCCATCGCGGTCCACTGCAGTCCGGCGTCCCAGCCGTCCAGCCTGCGTGCCCAGCCGGTCATGGCCTCGATCACCGGACCGGGCCCGTCGAGGGTCACGCAGAAGTGCCGGTCGTGGGAGCCGTCGCGGTGCTCCAGCTCGTAGCCGCCGCCCTTCTCGTGCCACACCTGGACGAAGACATCGGGGAGTTCCGGTATGCGGGTGACGACGAGGAAGCGGTCCTCGCCGGCGCCGATGCGGCGCACCAGCCCGGCCAGTTCCGCTGCGGTGGCGCGGACGTGCCGGTCCCCGCTTTCGGTGTTCACGGTGATCGAAAGCATGGGGACACCCTGACACGCACCACCGACAACGGTCCGGCTGCCGGCCCGGCTCCTCCCTCACGTGCCGCTCCGCCGCTCCGCCGCTCCGGGAAGGGGAGTTTGCCGCCCGGTACGGGGGACATACGCGGTTCACGGGCCCCACCCCGGCAAGGGGCCCGAGGCCGGACGAGGCCGCGTGTTCTCCCCCTGGCACGCGGTCCCGCCCGGGCCGTCGCACCTCGACTGCCGCCCGGGCCGAAACGGTGACCGGCCCCTGCGCGGCCGGTGTCCCACGACTGGTCCGCAGGCCCGGCAGACCCCCGGCGAGCGCTGCAAGGGCAGATCTCCCCGGGCATTCGGGCACGGGCGGCAGCGCGGCCCGGGACCGCCGCCCGCTACCGCTCGTGTTGCGGCAGGTGGGTCTTCGCCTCGTCGTACGACCCCTGGCCGACGGAATCGGCCGGTGCGTAGTGGAGGTTCAGCACACCGGTCCGGAACGTCTCGGCGGAGAGCAGCTTCAGCGGGAGCGGGGCCTCGCCCTCCTCGAACAGCCGCATGCCCTTGCGGACGGCGATCGGGTGCACCATCAGGTGCAGGTCGTCCACCAAGCCCGCGGCCAGCAACTGCCGTACGACGGAGACCGAGCCGCTCATCCCGATGGCGGTGGCGCCCGGCTCGTTCTTCAGCGCCTTGACCCCCTCGACCAGATCGCCCCTGAGCAGCTCGGAGTGCCGCCAGGTGAACTCCAGCTCCTGGTTCGACACGACCACCTTCCGCGCATCGCCGAGAGACTTGGCGAACGGGGCGTCCTCCCCGCCGGCCGCTTCGCGGTCCGGCCACGCCCCGGCGAAGCTGTCGTACGTCTTCCGGCCGAGGATCAGGGTGTCGACCGTGCCGAGGGTGGCGTCCACGGCCGTCCCCATCTCGTCGTTGAAGTACGGGAAGTGCCACTGGTCGGGAGCCTCCACGACGCCGTCGAGCGAAACGAAGAGCTCTGCGACGATCTTCCTCATACTGCTGCCCTGCCCTCGGTCGAGACTCGCGGCAGTGTCCTGCCTCGCCCAGTAGACGACGCCGACCGGCCGAATCCGCCGACGACGCGCGCCACCGACCCCCCGCGCCCCGGCACCTACACCCGCTTGCGCCCCAGGAAGACGCCCACCAGCAGGGCGGCCGCGATCACGATCACCACGTCGACCGCCAGGACCGTCCGTACGCCGTCGAAGAGCGAGTCCTGCGTGGTGGCCAGGACGCCGAGCAGCGGGATCCCGACGGTCAGGCCCACCTGCTGGGTGGTGGTGACCAGGCCGGTGGCCAGTCCCTGTTCCGAGTCCGGCACCCCGCTCGTCACGACCAGCCCGTACGAGATGATCGCGCCGAGGTGGCACATGCTGGCCAGCGACACGGCGACCGTCGCCAGCAGTGCGCCCGACTCCGTGCCCACGCCGAGCAGCGCCGCGACGAACACGCCCTGACCCAGCAGCGAGCCGACCAGGGTACGGCGGGCGCCGAAGCGGCCGATCACCTTCGGGGCGTACGCACCGGCCACGACGGACGCGATGCCCTGCACGCCGAACACCAGGCCCGTCCGGAACGACGACAGCCCCAGCGTCTCCTGGAGGTAGAGCGTCAGCACGAACACGACCGTCGACATCATCGAGAACGTCACCAGACCGGCTGCATTGCCCCAGCCGACCGTGCGCCGCTTCAGCATCGGCAGCGACACCAGCGGGGACACGGCCTTCGACTCCACCCTCACGAACGCGACGAGCAGGACGAGGCCCGCCACCAGCGTGCCCCGGACGTCGATGTCGCCGAAGCCGCGCTGGGCCGCCGTCGACAGCGCGTAGATCAGCGCCAGCAGACCGCCGGTGACGGTGACGGCACCCGGCACGTCCAGGCGCGGCCGCTGCGGGGTACGCGACTCGGGCAGCAGCCCCGGTGCGAGGAGCAGGACGACGACCGCAGCGACCGCGAGCAGCCCCATCGTGGAGCGCCAGCCCAGGGTGTCGGTCATGACACCGCCGAGCACCATGCCGATGGTGAAGCCGAGGGACAGCAGCGTGCCGGAGATGCCGAGCGCCCTGTCGCGCAGCGGGCCCTCGGGGAAGGTCGTGGTCAGCAGGGACATGCCGGTCGGCACGATGACCGCCGCCCCCAGGCCCTGCAGGGCCCGACCGGTCAGGAAGGACACCGGGTCCCAGGCGAGGGTGGCGAGCACGGAGGCCGCCCCGAAGACCGCGAGGCCGGTGAGGAAGAGCTTCTTGCGGCCGTACAGGTCGGCGATCCGGCCGAAGAGGAGCAGGAAGCCGCCGGACGGCAGCGCGAACGCGGTCACCGCCCACTGGAGTGCCGACTGGCTCAGCCCCAGGTCCCTGCCGAGTGCCGGCAGGGCCACGTTCAGTACGGAGAAGTCCAGCGCCACCATGAACTGGGCGGCGCAGAGCACGAAGAGGACGAGCCCGGCCCGGCCGGACAGCCGGCCGTCCCCGGGAGCCGCCGGGTGCGGCGCGGTGGTCGTGGTGTGGGTATCGAGTGACATGCCCACCACCTTCACGGCCCGGGAATGCCCGTGAAGAGTGGGAACTTATCCTGTTGCTGGCACCACCAGGCAGCCGACAGGGGGATTTTGTGGCCACGCCGATCGACAGGCACCGCCGGACGGAACTGCGCGAGTTCCTGATGAGCAGGCGGGCCAGGGTCTCGCCGGCGGAGGCCGGACTGCCGGACGGCGGCGCCCGCCGCCGCACGCCCGGGCTGCGCCGCGAGGAGGTCGCCGTGCTCGCCGGAGTCGGCGTCTCGTGGTACCAGTGGCTGGAGCAGGGCCGCGACATCACGGTGTCTTCGCAGGTCCTGGACGCGGTGGGCCGGGTGCTGAAGCTCTCCAGCGCCGAGCGCCGGCACCTGTACGTCCTGGCCGGGCTCAATCCGCCCGCCCTCGAAGTCGCCGCGGCCGACCGGGGCATGTGCGACGGCCTGAAGCGGCTCATCGAGGCGTGGATGCCGTTCCCCGCGCACATCATGGACGCGTACTGGAACACCGTGATGTACAACGACGCAGCCGCGCTCGTGTTCGGGATGCGCCCGGAGATCGTGCAGAACTGCCTGATCGCCTTCTTCACCGACCCCCTCTACCGGGCCCGCTCCCCGCACTGGGAGACGGTCGCCCGCCAAGTGGTGGCGCAGTACCGGGCGGCCTGCTCGGACCACCCCGACGACGAGGGGTTCCGGGCCGTGGTCGAGGAGGCGCGCGGGCTGAGCGCGGAGTTCGCCGAGCTGTGGGAGCGGCGGGACGTCCAGCCGGGCGGGCAGCTCGAGAAGCAGATGGACCACCCGGTCGTCGGAGGGCTGTTCTTCGAATCCACGCAGCTGCGCGTGCCGGCCCGCCCCGACCTGTCGATCGTGCTCCACACCCCGCTGCCCGATACGCAGACCGCGCAGAAGCTGGAGTGGCTGACCTCGCCGGAGGGGCGTCGTGGGTCGATGTACCCGCTCGCCGGCTGATCCCGGGACTCCGGCCTGCGGGACCCTACGGCGGGGACTCGGCCCAGGTGGCGGCGCCGCCGCCGCGCCAGTCGATCAGCGGGACGTCGCCGCCGATGGCGGCCTCGGGGTCCTCGACCCCGACCCGCCGGAGGAACTCCACCAGGTCGCTCGGCTGGAACGCGACGCCCAGCACCGAGTCCTCACCGTGGATGTGCGCCACGACCCGCCGCCCGCCGGACGGGCTGGGCGGGTGGACGACGATTTGCGCGTGATCGGGCACGGGTCCACGGTGCGCGATGCGCGGACCCACGGCATCCCGGGGACGGCCGGGCTGGGCCAAGCGGCCCTGCCGATGAGCCGAAGGGCCGATGAGCCGAAGGGCCGAAGGGGGCGAAGGGCCGGAGGGGGGTGAGCGGGGCGGAGCGCCGCCGGAGTCCCGGTGGCGGTTCAGGCCGTGGCCCGCAGGGACGGGGTGAGGGCCTCGCGCTCCTCCTCCGTGAGGCCGCCCCACACGCCGTAGGGCTCCTTCGCGCGCAACGCGTGGCGCAGGCACTGCGTACGCACCGGGCACTGCGCGCAGACCCGCTTGGCCGCCTCGTCACGGGCGGCGCGGTCCTCGCCGCGCTCTCCTTCCGGGTGGAAGAAGCGCTGCGACCCGAGGTCCCTGCACGCTGCATCGGCCTGCCATCGCCAGTGGCTCTCCTGGTGCTCCGGCAGCCGCGGCCGCGACATGTTCGGCATGTCTGCTCCTCGGTTCGTGGTGGGTGTGACGCCGCGCCTGTTCCGGAACGCGCCCTCCAAACGTCGGTTTTCGGCCACTGGGAAATGGTGCAGGTTGCCCCTTGCCGTGTCAGCGTGGTCGCGAGGAACCCCCCACCCCCGCACCCCGGAGGAGTCCCCGCCATGGGCGGTATGAAGGACAAGCGCCAGGAGCCCGGCAAGGGCCGAGAAGAGCAGAGCCGGCCGACCCCCGGCCAGGATCCGGTGCACCCCAAGCCCGGCCCGCCCGTCCGCGGGAAGAGCCCCGAGGAGATGACGCGGCGCCGCGAGGAAGACCTGCTGCGCGAGGAGGACCGGCGCGGCGAGTAGCTCCGCACCGCAGACGGAGCCCGGCCGGGGAGCAGCTGCGCCCCGGCCGGGCTCCGGTGCGTCGCAGCGTGCGCTCTCCCTGCGACGCCGCGGCCGTTGCGGCGGTCAGCGGGAGTCGGACCCGGAGGTCAGGCGGGCGACCACCTCGTCGTCCAACGCGATGCCGAACTCCTCCCGCAGCACGCGTTGAAGGTCGTCCGCTTCGATCTTCTGCTCCGTGCGGGTGCCGTCCGGGAGCGTGGTGCTCCAGGTCAGTCCGTCGATCTGGTGGTGCAGGGCGCCGGTGAACCGCTGGGCGAAGAGCCGGGTCACGAACGGCGAGCGCGGGTGCGAGCCCACGAAGTGGCTGCCCACCACGTAGTCGATCCGGTACTGCGGGTTCAGGGTGAACGTGTGGCGGTCGACCCACCCCTCCGGCCCGTACTGGTGCAGCGACCACTGGTCGAACCCGCCCGGGTCCGCCCGCCGTTCCATCCGGAACCGCCACCCGTCCACCTCCGCCGCGGCGCCGTCGGCGAGTTCGACGGGCTCCAGCGGACCGGCCCCGAAACCGACGTCGCACAGCCACGTCCGGTCGTCGTCGGAGGCGGTGACGGCCAGCAGGGCGTGCGTCGCGGGCAGGATCTTGTCCGCGCCGAGCGAGATGCGACCGCTCAGCGCCGTGAAGCGGAAGCCCAGCCTTTCGAGGGCCGCGGCGAAGAGGGTCACGTGCTCGTAGCAGTAGCCGCCCCGCGCTCGCCGGACGAGCTTGTCCTGCACGGACTCGACGTCGAGGGGCAGCGGGATGCCGAGGACGGCGCTGACGTTCTCGAACGGGATCGAGGTCGTGTGCGCGCGGTGCAGCGCGCGCAGGCAGGCCAGGGTCGGTGCCCGTTCCCCGGTGTGGCCGAGGCGTCCGAGGTAGGCGTCGAGGTCCAGCAGGTCCCCGTGCCAGCCGTCCCCGCGGTCCCTCTGTTCGGTCGTCATGCGCCGTGCCTTCCTCGCCGTGATGGATCGTCACCTGCACGGCCGACCCTAGGCGATCGGCTGCCGCACGTGTCCGCCCGCCCCCGTGGGCCCGCGCTCAGGGCGTCCAGATCCCTTGTGCGGCCACGGACTTGACGTAGTCCTCGAACGTGCGCGGGGCCCGGCCGAGGACCTGCTCGCCCCGCTCGCCGCGGAGGCGGGGCTCTCCCGTACCGCGTTCGCCCGCCGCTTCACGGCGCAGGTGGGCCGGCCGCCCCTGGCCTACCTCACCCACTGGCGGATGGCCCTGGCCGCCGACCGGCTGCGCGAGCCGGGGGCCACCATCGCCGCCGTGGCCCGCGAGGTCGGGTACACGGACGGTTTCGCCTTCAGTGCGGCGTTCAAGCGCACCCGGGGCGTCAGCCCCTCGGCCCACCGCGCAGGCGCGGCCGCCGCAAGCGCCGTACCTCCGTCCGCGTGACGGCGCCGGCCGGACCGGGGCCCGCGCTCCTCACCGGGGGTGGTCCTTGTCGGCCTTGAGCTTGTGCCACACGGCGCTGAGCGCCTCCAGGTCCTGCCCGTCGAGCAGGTCGGTGAAGACCGGAGCCAGGCACTCCCGGCGGGTGGCGTCCGCCTCGGCGAAGAGCCGGTGGCCCTCGGCGGTGAGCGACACCTCGACGGAGCGGGCGTCGCGCGCGGAGGGGGTACGGGTCACCAGACCGCGGCCCTGGAGCGCGTCCACGACGCGCGAGACCTGGCTGCGGCTGAGCATGGTGCTGTTCCCGAGGACGGAGGCCGGGACCGGGTCGGGGCTGGCGGCGAGCCACAGCATGACCTCGAACCATGAAACGGGCAGGTCGTGGGCCTTGGTCAGTGCCCGGTCGACGCGTTCGGTGAGGACGGTGCCTGCCCAGACCAGGCCGTAGAAGGCGTGGTCGGCGACGGGCATCTCCGCCTGGGTGAGCTTCCTCTTCGTCATGATCCGAGCCTACCGGCTTGTGTGCGCACACACATAATTGCTAGAGTGTGTGTACACGCACTTAATCGGTGCCGTTTCCGACCCCCCTTCCTGCCGAAAGGCCGAACCATGTCTTCCAAGGTTGTTCTGATCACCGGCACCTCCTCCGGCATCGGCCTCGCGGCCGCCGTCGCCGCCGCCCGGGCCGGCTGGCGCACCGTGGCCACCCTGCGTGACCCCAGCCGTGCCGACGCGCTGCGCAAGGCCGCCGTCGACGCGGGTGTCGAGCTCGACATCCGGCAGCTCGACGTCACCGACGAGGCCTCCGTCGCGGCCGCGATCGACGGAGTGATCGCCGACCACGGCCGCCTCGACGCGGTCGTCAACAACGCGGGCGCCGGACACCTGGGCACGCTGGAGAACGAGACCGTCGCCGAGGTGCGCCAGGTGATGGAGGTCAACTTCTTCGGAGTGCTCCACGTCTCCAAGGCCGCCCTGCCGCACCTGCGCGCCACCGGTGGCCGTCTGATCACCGTCACCAGCGTCGGCGGCGTCATCGGCCAGCCCTTCAACGAGGCCTACTGCGCGGCGAAGTTCGCCGTCGAGGGGTACATGGAGAGCCTCGCGCCGGTCGCGGCCAGGCTCGGCGTGGCCGTCAGCGTCGTCGAACCGGGTGCCGTCGCCACCGAGTTCGTCAACAACATAGGCCTCGACCTGGAGGGTGAGATCGCCGCCGCGGGTGGCTACGCCGCGCCGCTCAAGGCCTACATCGACCGCACCGTGTCCCAGTTCCTCGACGGGGCCCAGACGCCGGCCGAGGCCGCCGCCTCCATCATGGAGGCGCTCACCGCCGAGCGCCCGGCGTTCCGCATCCAGACGTCGGAGTGGGCCCGTGCCTTCACCGGCACCAAGCTCGCCGACCTGGACGGATCGGCGGTGCAGGGCATGACCGGCGCCTGGATCGGCTGACCGCCGCGCGCCGCGCGCGGACAGGCCGTACTGCGCCCACTGGACCCGCGCGATCCACCCCGGTGGGGGAGCGCGCGGGGGCGCGGCGCAGCGGTTGCGCGGGCGAGGGGGGTCGGGGAGCCATACTCTGCGGCGTACGTGCTGTTCCGACCCCGAAGGTGAGCAAGATGGCAACAGGCAAGGTGAAGTGGTTCAACGCGGAGAAGGGCTTCGGCTTCATCGCACAGGATGACGGCGGCCCGGACGTGTTCGTCCACTTCTCCGCGATCGCGGGCACGGGCTTCAAAGAGCTCTTCGAGGAGGACGCCGTGGAGTACGACGTCACGCAGGGCCCCAAGGGCCCCCAGGCGGAGAACGTCGTCAAGATCTAGCGGACCGCTCCTTCGGAGGCTCTTGCGGGATTCCGCCCGCGGATCGCGCAAGAGCCTCCGTGCTCCCACCACCGTGCCCCCACCACTGTGCCCATCGTGGTCCTTCCGTTTCCGGCGTGTCATAGCATCCGGCCCCGTGGGCAGAAGCAGTGGAGTCGAGGGGAAGGAGTCGCTGTGAACACCGCGAAACTGGCCTACCGGCCCGTCGGGCTCGCTCTGGGCGCCGCCTCGGGTCTCGCCGCCGGTCTGGCCTTCAAGAAGGTGTGGAAGGTCCTCGGGCACGAGGACGACGCACCGAATGCGATGGACGAGCACCGCTCATGGCGCGAAGTGCTGATCGCCGCTGCGATCCAGGGCGCGGTCTTCGCGGCGGTCAAGGCCGCCGTCGACCGCGCGGGTGCGACCGGCGTGCGCCACGTCACCGGCACCTGGCCCGGCTGACGGCACCCGGCCCGTCCGACGGCACCTGACCGGGCGGGCCGGGCGGGCCGGGTCCTGCTCGCAGGCCGCCACCCGGGTTGGCATGATGCATTGATGATCGACAACGCGATACCTCCCGTGGTGCCCGCCGGCGCGATGAGCCGGGCCCGGCAGCCCGTCCTCCCGCTCCCGGGCGGCGGCACGCACCTGCGTCCCTGGGCGGAGAGCGATGCCGAGGCCCTGGCGCAGTCGTGCCTCGACCCGGACATCCGGCACTGGAACCGTCCGGAAGAGCTGACCGTCGACGGCGCACGGCAGAAGATCGCCCGCTGGCGGCGCCGCTGGGACGACGAGGAGGCGGCGATCTGGGCCGTAGCGCCCGCCCGCGGCGGCCCGGCCGTCGGACTGATCGGACTGGCCGACCTCGACCTGCGCGGCGGCAGCGGGGAAATCCTGTACTGGCTGCTGCCCGCCGGCCGGGGTGCGGGGCTCATGGTCGACGCCACCGTCAGGATCAGCCGGTGGGCCTTCGAGGACCTCGGACTCCACAGGCTGCGCATCACCCACTCCGTGGCGAATCCCGCCTCCTGCCGGATCGCCGTCAAGGCGGGCTTCGCCCTGGAAGGCACGATGCGCAGCGCACTCCTGCACGCCGACGGCTGGCACGACGAGCACCTCCATGCCCGAATCCAGGACGACGCCCGCCCATGATCGGGCCGATCCCGGGCAGACGGACGCCATGATGACTTCCCACGACCTCGCTGCCCAGGCCACGTCCTCGCTGCTGATGATCGTGATCGGGGTGGCCGTCACCGCCCTGCTCGCGGCGGCGTTCTGGTGGGGGAGCCGCCGTACCGCCCGCCGCCGGCAGCAGTCCGCCGCCCCCGGCGGTCCCCGCCCGCGCGGCGGCTCCTGGCAGACCCCGGACGACGACCCCGACCAGGGGCACCCGCACCGCCCCGGAACCGACTCCTAGAACGAGAGCGAGCCGCCGACCTGCCCGTCGGACGCCCGCGGCGGATGGTCCGGCCGGGCGGTATCGCCGGGCCCGGCCGCGTCGCCGCCGGCCGCACGGCAGGGGGCGGGGCAGGGTGGGTTCGGTTCCTTTCCCGTGCCTGGTGAGGGTGTGTGCCGTTGGATGCGATCGTGCTGCGGGCCGCAGCCGCGCTGGGCCTGGCCGGCCTGCTGTGCGGGTGCGGCGCGTCCGCCGTCCGGCTGGACGGAGCCCGCGAGGCCGCCGGGAGCTTCGAGCGGGCCCTCGCCGGGCGGGACTACCGGGCCGCGTGCGCCCTGCTCGCCCCGGAGTCCCGCCGGGAACTGGAGCAGAACGCGGAGCAGGAGTGCCGCGCCGCGCTGGCCGGCCAGGACCTGCCGGTGACCGCGCCGGGCCGGCCCGACGTCCGGGTGTACGGACGGCAGGCCATGGTGCGGCCCGGCGGCCAGACCCTCTTCCTGTCGCAGTTCACCGGCGGCTGGAAGGTCGTGGCGGCCGGGTGCACCCCGCAGCAGGACAAGCCGTACAACTGCACCCTGAAGGGAGGTTGACCGTGAAGTTCCTCTTCGTGGCCTGCCTGGTCGTGGTCGTCGGTGGTCTCGGCTACTTCATCGCGATCGGCGCGATGCAGCGGTGAGCGGCGAGGACGAAGGGCACCGCCCCCGCGGGTTCTGGCGCGACAACAGCCTCACCCTGGCCTTCGGTGCGGCCTTCCTCGTCGTCGTGGCGGCACAAGCCGTGGCCGGGCAGGCGGAGTTCAACGAACAGCTGTCGGTGGAGGGCCTCCAGCAGGTCAACTTCGGCGAATACGTGACCTCCTCGGACTTCGCCGTGGACGTCACCGAGAACTGGCAGTCGGAGTTCCTGCAGTTCTTCCTCTTCGTCTTCGGCACGGTATGGCTCGTGCAGCGCGGATCGCCGGAGTCCAAAGAGGTCCACAAGACCGGTACCGAGTCGGACCGCGAGCAGCGCGTGGGCAGGCACGCCCGGCACGACTCGCCGCGGTGGGCCGGTACCCGGGACTGGCGGCAGCGGCTCTACTCGCGCTCGCTCGGCCTGGTGATGGGAACGCTCTTTCTCGTGTCGTGGCTCGCGCAGTCCGTCTCGGGCACGGCCGCGTACAACGAGCAGCTGTTGAGGGAGCTCCAGGACCCCGTCGGATGGGGCGGTTACGTCGCCTCGGCGGACTTCTGGAGCCGGACGCTGCAGAACTGGCAGTCCGAACTCCTGGCCGTGGCGGCGATGGCCATCCTCTCCGTCTACCTGCGCCAGCGCGGCTCGCCCGAGTCCAAGCCGGTCGGCGCTTCCCACACGTCCACCGGTGTGGAGGGGTGAGGGGCCACCTCGGGGGCGGTTCCGGCGGTTCCGGCGGTTCCGGTGGGGCCCGGCCGGCCTGCCCGGGGGTGGCTCAGGTGTGGTGGCGGGTCTCGTCGACCACGGGGAGGGCCGAGACGCGGCGCTTGCGCAGGACGCTCGCGTACACGGAGAGGCCCAGGAGGCCGGCGACCATCATGATCAGGCCGACGACGTCGAGGTTGACGCTCTCCATCTTCCAGTCGCTCGCGAAGGTGAGGACGGCCCCCACCACGATCAGGGCGATGCAACCGCCTATGCCGGCCATGAGTGTGTCTCCTTGTCTGATCGGACTTCCGGACGCACGCGACCGGGCAGGGCGCTCCGGGGAACGGACCGCGCCCGCCCCGCAGGTCAGCGGTGCCGGGTCAGGCTGCGGACGAGTACGGCGACGGCGACGGCCATGACCAGCAGGTGCAGCCACGCCGGGCCGGCCGGACTGCCGGTCGGCAACGCGAAGTACCCGGACACGTCCGTGCTCTGAACAGGTGTCATACGGCGCGTGTGCCCGGCGGCGGCGGCCTGATGCGCCCGCGGCGGCGGGAGTTCAGAGGGCGTGCGGCTCGCCGGTGCGCAGCCGCTCGGCGTCGATCTCGGCCCAGACCACCTTGCCGTGCTCGTGCGCCTCGGAGCCCCAGCGGTCGGACAGCCGGCGCACGATGTGCAGGCCGTGGCCGCCCGGGGTGCCGCGGCGCGGGGCGGGCAGCAGCTGCGGCAGTTCGGTGACGCCGTCGTACACCTCGACGCGGAACACGTCACCGGCGCTGAGCAGGAGTTCGTGGCAGCCGTCGGCGTGCAGGTTGGCGTTGGTGACGAGTTCGGACACGAGGAGCAGTGCGTCCTCGAAGGTGGCGTGCCCGTCCCAGCCCCAGTCCGTCAGCGCCTCGCGGGCGAACTCCCGGCCCCGGGCCACCTGTCCGCGGGTGCCGCGCAGGGCGAGCCGGCGGCGCTGGCGGAGGGCGGGCCCCCGGGCATCCGGTGCGGGCTCACCGGTGTCCTGTCCGATGGTCTGCACTGCGGCCTCACCCCGTCCTGGGCTCGTCGTGTCCTGGTGCGCTTGTACCCGTCGTGGCCGTAGGAACGCCCCGTCCGGGCAACCCGTCCGGGCAACCCGTCCGGGGCGGCCCGGACGGTGCGTGCCTCACGGCGCTGCGAGGGCGTCGGCGAGGGTCGCGCGGACGGCGAGGACCTCGACGGCCCCGGTCAGCTCCAGCAGCCGCTGCAGTTGTGCAGGGGGCGCTGCCAGCCTCAGTGCGACACCCGCCTCCTGGGCCCGCAGGCGCAGGCCGAGCAGCAGGTTCAGTCCGGAGGAGTCGCAGAAGCCGAGCTGCTCCAGGTCGAGGACCAGGAGCGTGGTCGCCGTGTGCAGGGCCGCTTCGACGGTCGGCCGTACGCTTTCCAGGCCGTCGAGGTCCAGGTCGCCCGTGAGGGCGCACACCACGGCTCCGGAGGCGGCGGTGGCGGTCAGTTCCGCCCGGGGGGCAGGCGCGGTGCCGTAGGGCCCGGTACCGGCCGTGACCGGCTCCTGCCCCGATGCTGCTCTCGTGTGTCCGTGTGCCGGATCGACAGTTCCCACGTCAGCCTTTCGATCGCCCCGCTGTGTCCCCGTCCTGCTGTGCTTCTGCCCGCGACTCTACAGGCGCCGGGTCCTGCATGGCCGAGACGCGGAAAGGGTTCCGCGCGCACGGCCGGACCCGTCGGCTGTGCCGGACCGTCCTTCTGTTCGCGACAACCCAACGGGGCCGTGCTCGCCCCTTGTCCCCCTG
>NZ_JBVJWO010000048.1:0-58653 GCF_055602345.1 Streptomyces sp. NPDC037401 | reverse complement strand
AAGCGACGCGACGACGAGGAACGAGGAGGAGCGCCCTTGACGGGCCGGCCCGGCACGGACGGACACTCAGACATGCGGGCAGACCACGGAGAACCCCGCCACCCCGACCCACCGGAAACACGCCCCCCTCACCCCGCCCACCACTCACGTCCCCGACCTACCGGAACAGGCCACTGACACCGGCCAGGCATCACGCTGACCGCAGCAGGACTCGGCTCAGCCGAGGGGGCGGGTGGGCAAACGCCGGACAGGGAAGTCCCGCTTGGGGGCGCAGGGCCGAGCCGGCAGAAGCGCCGGACCCCGCCCGCAGCACGCCTCGCCCCCGCCGAGCCCCCGTGACCGAGCCCCGTGACCGACCCCCCTTCCGCGTCGGCACGTGCGCCGACCCGGCTCCCTCCGTTCAGGGATCGGTCGGGGCGGTGCTGACGGACCGACACGAGTCCGGGAAACTGCTGTGAAGGGGCGTCCGATGGGGGAGGGTTGACGGGTGCGCAGATTCTGGGTGGCGGGTGGCGTCGGGACCGCGGTGTTCTTCTGCTTCATCGCGCTCCTGATCATCGGCACGTACTCGGCCGCGGCCGGGATCGCGACCGGCGGGGGCCGGTTCGCCGGGCTGGCCAAGGGGGCCGTGCCGGCGAAGTACCAGTCCCTCGTCCAGACCTGGGGAAACCTCTGCCCCACCCTCAACCCCGCCCTGCTCGCGGCGCAGCTGTACCAGGAGAGCGGCTGGGACCCGGACATCGTCAGCCCGGCCGACGCCCGCGGCATCGCGCAGTTCATCCCCGGTACGTGGCGCTCGCACGGCATCGACGGGGACAAGGACGGGGACCGCGACATCTGGGACCCGAAGGACGCGATCCCGTCCGCGGCCTCGTACGACTGCTCGCTCGCCGCGGACGTGAAGCACGTGCCCGGCGACCCGGTGAAGAACATGCTCGCCGCGTACAACGCCGGCCCCGGAGCCGTGCTCAAGTACCGCGGCGTGCCGCCGTACCGCGAGACCCAGAACTACGTGAAGGTCATCACCACCCTCGCGAAGAGTTTCGAGCGGCCGGTCGGGCGGGTGGCGCCGTCCCGGCAGGCCGCCGGAGCCATCTACTTCGCGCAGCAGAAGCTCGGTACGCCGTACCTGTGGGGCGGGAACGGTACGCCCGAGCAGGGCGGGCGCTTCGACTGCTCGGGGCTGACGCAGGCCGCGTACCGGACGGTGGGGATCGAGCTGCCGCGGGTGGCGAACGACCAGTACAACGCCGGTTCGCACCCCTCGCGCGACGAACTGCTCCCGGGTGACCTGGTGTTCTTCTCTGACGATCTGACAAATTCGCGCGAGATCCGGCACGTCGGGCTCTACGTGGGCGGCGGCTACATGATCAATGCCCCCTTCACCGGTGCCGTGATCCGCTTTGACAAGATCGACACTCCCGACTATTTCGGAGCGACCCGCGTCACGAAGGACGGCGCGGAGGCGCTCCCGGACCACTCGGGGACCCGCGACACTCCGTGACGCTCAGGCCTTGAGCTGCGACGATGAGTCACTCTTCGATAACGTTGGGGTGATCATTCGGTGGAGAGTGGAACGTACGCGCCAGAACGGGCGTTCCATGGACGCGGGGGCTTGATCACGGGGGGCCAAGGGGCACACACCGGCGTGTGTCCGCAGGGGACGAGGCAAGGGCAAGGGGCCACACCACCATGGCTGGACTCGCGGCGGGCGGGCCGAACCCCGATGTAAGCCTGCTCTACGGCATCAACGGCCTCGCCGAGGCCGCCCCCGGCTGGTTCGACCGGGCCATGGGCTTCGTCGGCGAGTACGGCATCCTCCTCGCCCTCGTCCTGCTCGTGCTGTGGTGCTGGCGAGGCGCACGTCGGCAGAGCGAGACCGCGGCCGTGGATTCGTTCGCCGCGCTGGTCTGGACGCCGCTGGCAGCCGGCATCGCCCTGCTCGTGAACGTCCCCCTGCGCGAATTCGTCGGACGCCCGCGGCCGTTCAAGCAGCACGAGGGGCTCGAGGTGCTGGCCGGGGGCAAGACCGACTTCTCCTTCGTCAGCGATCACGCGACCCTCGCCATGGCCCTCGGCGTCGGCCTGTTCATCGCGCACCGCAAGCTCGGTCTCGTCGGCATCGGCCTCGCGCTGGTCGAGGGCTTCTGCCGGGTCTACATGGGCGTGCACTACCCCACGGACGTCGTCGGCGGGCTGGCGCTCGGGACCGCCGTGGTCCTGCTGCTGGCGCCGCTCGCGATGGCGCTGCTGACGCCGGTCGTACGGGCCGTCGCCCGGTCCCGCCGGCTGGGGTGGATCGTACGGTCGCGGACCGTGGAGCGGCCCCGGCCCGTGGACCTGCCCCAGGCTCATGCGGCGCAGGGCGATTCCTATCCGGAGCGCGACCTCGCGGCCTGAGCCGTTCCCGCCCCGAGCCGTTCCCGCCCCGAGCCGTTCCCGCCCCGAGCCGTTCCCGCCCCGAGCCGTTCCTGCCTCGACCCGTGCCCGCCCTGCCGCTCACCCCAGCAGGTAGAGCACGACCGCGGCGAGCAGGCACAGGGCCGCCGCCCCGAAGCAGACCCTGACGGCGCCGCGGCCGTCGGGCGGGTTCAGGGTTCGCCGCCCTGCCGGCGGGCATCGCGGCGGTAGCGCGAGCGCAGCCACAGGCCGGTCGCCGCCGCGGCCGCGGTCGTGGTCCCGATGGCCAGCGCCACGTCGGCGGGGCCGTCCGCCGTGCCGACCGGCCGGGCGCCGGCTGTGTGGGCGGGCCGCAGGCCGGGCCTCTGGGACGGCTTGGCGGCGGGCTTGTGGGCGGCCCAGGCCTGGTGCGGGACCAGGGCGAACAGCAGGGTCCACGCGAGTACGGCGATTCGGGTTGCTGCGGGTCGTGCCATGGGCTCCGCCCTGTCGCTGCTGCCGGAGGCGGTCTCCTCCTGCGTCCAGGGCACCCGGCGCGCGGCAGGCCGGCCACCCGGGTGGCCCGTACGGGCTACGACGCGCGCGGCGGCGGCGTGTGCGCGGCGGCGTCCTTGCGGGCGAGGTCGCGGGAGCGGCGGGCCGGGCCGCGCCAGCCGCAGCTGCACTGGGCCAGACAGAACGAACCGCGCTCGGCGGTGGTGGTGTGGTGGGCGGGCTCTGACGGTTCCGGGGTGCGCGACTGCGGTGTGCGCGGCTCCGGTACGGCGGCGGGAAGCGGAGTGACGCGGGGCGCTGCGGTGTGCGAGTCCACGTCTCCACGGTACCTGCCTCCGGCAGGGAACCCGCACCGTGACGGGGAACCCCTGGGCTCGTTATGCGGAGCGGGTGGGGGCCTCGGGCAAACAGCGGTCATGCGTTGGGGGTTGGCAGGCGATGGTGGTGCAGCAGCACAGGCGCAGAGGTGGGGCGTGGCTCGCCGCCGCGACCGTGCTGGGGGTGATGGGCGGCACCGTCGGATGCGGTGCGGAAGAGCCCCCTCCGGACGGTGCGCAGGCGGTCCGGTCGGCTGCCGACGTACTGGCGCGCTCGGGGAGTGCCCGCGCCCGTACGGCGATGGAGATGGCCACCGGCGGTACGCGCGTCACGATCCGCGGCGAGGGCGGAGTCGACTTCCGCAAGCGGCTCGGGCAGCTGCTCGTGATGCTGCCGGCCGACGTGACGGGGAAGGCGGGGCACCGGCCGATCACCGAGCTGCTGGCTCCGGGCGCCCTCTATATGAAGAACCGGGGTGCGGGCGTGCCCGCCGACAAGTGGGTACGGGTGGACACGACCTCCCTCGCCGACGGGAACCTCGTCACGGGAGGGGCGACGGACCCGGTGGCCGCGGCGGAGCTGCTGCGCGGCGCGCAGGACGTGACGTACGTGGGGGAGACGGAGCTCGCGGGGACCAAGGTCCGGCACTACCGGGGGACGACCGACATCGCGCGGGCGGCCCGGAGTGCGGCCCCGCACGCGAGGGCCGCGCTGGAGGCGGCGGCGAAAGGGTTCAGCAAGGACACCGTGCCGTTCGACGTGTACCTCGACGAGATCGGGCGGCTGCGGAAGGTCCGGCATCGTTTCAGTTATGTCAACAATGGCGTGATCGATGTCTCGTCGACGACGCTGCTGTTCGGGTTTGGCACCCCGGTGACGGTCCAATTGCCGCCAAGCCGGGACATCTTCGCGGGGAAGATTGCCGACTGACCGTCCGGCCGGGTAGCCGGAAATGGTCCATCCGTGTCATGCGCGGGGCGTGGCCGCCTCCCTACGCTGAGAATCGGCAACGGCAGAGAGAGGTGGTGCGCGTGACCCCGGCAGGCGTGATGACTGTCCAGGACCACGTGGCCCTCGCCGAGATCGAGCTGTGCGGTGAGCTGATCATCGCGGCCTCAGCCGCGGACGAGGACCGGCTCAGCCAGGACCGGATCGACGAGGTCCTGCTCGTACGCAGCGCCTGACCGCAGGCCGGCCGCACTCACCTCACTCACAGCAGAAGGCGTCAGGTGCGCAGCAGGCGGGCGATGGCCTTGGTCGCTTCCTCGACCTTGGCGTCGATCTCCTCGCCGCCCTTGACGGCGGCGTCGGCCACGCAGTGCCGCAGGTGCTCCTCGAGCAGCTGCAGCGCGAAGGACTGGAGCGCCTTCGTGCTGGCCGAGACCTGCGTGAGTATGTCGATGCAGTAGACGTCTTCGTCGACGAGGCGCTGGAGTCCGCGGATCTGGCCCTCGATCCGGCGGAGCCGCTTGAGGTGCTCGTCCTTCTGGTGGTGGTAGCCGTGTACTGCGCCGTCGCCGTGCACGTGGCCGGCCGCTTCCGCCTCGGTGGTGGTCATGCGTCCTCCGTGGTCACGTGAGGGGAGGTGTATACCCCTCATGGGTATAGGGTACCGGGCTTTGCCCCATCGGGCAGGGGCTCGTACTCCTCACTCTGCCTGATGGAGGACACTGGGGAACCGCCGGTTAGCCGTGGCCGGAGGATGCGCCTAGCATCAGCCTGACCGAATCCAATGCACCCCGAGGACCTCACGTGCGATTTCGTCTGACCCCCAGGGAGACGAGCTTCTACGACATGTTCGCCGCCTCCGCGGACAACATCGTCACGGGCTCGAAGCTCCTGATGGAACTGCTCGGAGCGGACTCGTCCGCCCGGGCCGAGATCGCGGAACGGATGCGGGCGGCGGAGCACGCGGGGGACGACGCGACCCACGCGATCTTCCACCAGCTGAACTCCTCCTTCATCACGCCGTTCGACCGCGAGGACATCTACAACCTCGCCTCGTCGCTCGACGACATCATGGACTTCATGGAAGAGGCCGTCGATCTTGTCGTCCTCTATAACGTGGAGGAGCTCCCGAAGGGAGTCGAGCAGCAGATCGAGGTGCTGGCGCGCGCGGCCGAGCTGACCGCCGAGGCCATGCCGCACCTGCGGACGATGGACAACCTGACCGAGTACTGGATCGAGGTCAACCGCCTCGAGAACCAGGCGGACCAGATCCACCGCAAGCTGCTCGCCCAGCTCTTCAACGGCAAGTACGACGCCATCGAGGTGCTGAAGCTCAAGCAGATCGTCGACGTGCTCGAAGAGGCGGCCGACGCGTTCGAGCACGTCGCGAACACGGTGGAGACCATCGCGGTCAAGGAGTCCTGAACCTCGTGGACACCTTTGCGCTGGTCGTGACCATCGGTGTCGCGCTCGGCTTCACGTACACCAACGGCTTCCACGACTCCGCGAACGCCATCGCCACCTCGGTCTCGACGCGGGCGCTGACCCCGCGGGCGGCCCTGGCGATGGCCGCGGTGATGAACCTCGCCGGTGCCTTCCTGGGCAGCGGGGTCGCCAAGACGGTCAGCTCGGGTCTGATCGAGACGCCCCAAGGCAACCGCGGCATGTGGATCCTCTTCGCGGCGCTGGTCGGCGCGATCGTCTGGAACCTGATCACCTGGTACTTCGGTCTTCCCTCGTCCTCCTCGCACGCCCTGTTCGGGGGCATGGTGGGCGCGGCCCTCGCGGGCGGCATCGAAGTCCTGTGGGACGGCGTGGTCGAGAAGGTCGTCATCCCGATGTTCATCTCGCCGGTCGTCGGCCTGGTCGCCGGTTACCTGGTGATGGTCGCGATCATGTGGATGTTCCGCCGGACGAACCCGCACAAGGCCAAGCGCGGCTTCCGGATCGCGCAGACGGTCTCGGCGGCCGGCATGGCCCTCGGCCACGGTCTGCAGGACGCCCAGAAGACGATGGGCATCGTGGTGATGGCCCTGGTCATCGCCGACGTCGAGCAGGCCGGCGACCCGATCCCGGTGTGGGTGAAGGTCGCCTGTGCGGTGATGCTCTCGCTCGGTACGTACGCGGGCGGCTGGCGCATCATGCGCACCCTGGGCCGCAAGATCATCGAGCTGGACCCGCCGCAGGGCTTCGCGGCGGAGACCACCGGTGCGTCGATCATGTTCGGCTCGGCGTTCCTCTTCCACGCGCCGATCTCCACGACCCACGTCATCACCTCGGCGATCATGGGTGTGGGCGCCACCAAGCGGGTGAACGCGGTCCGCTGGGGCGTCGCCAAGAACATCATCCTGGGCTGGTTCATCACCATGCCGGCCGCGGCGCTGGTCGCCGCGCTGAGCTTCTGGATCGTGAACCTGGCCTTCGTCTGACGGACGGTACGCAGAGACGAAAGCGGGCCCGCCCCCTTCCCAGGGGGCGGGCCCTTCGCCTTGCGGTGGCACCGCCATGCAGCACCGCAGGACGTTCTGTGCGGGCGGCTCAGCCGAAGCGGCCCGAGATGTAGTCCTCGGTGGCCTGGACGGACGGGTTGGAGAAGATCCGGTCCGTGTCGTCGAGCTCGATGAGCTTGCCGGGCTGGCCGACGGCCGCGAGGTTGAAGAAGGCCGTACGGTCCGAGACGCGGGCGGCCTGCTGCATGTTGTGCGTCACGATGACGATGGTGAAACGCTCCTTCAGCTCGCCGATCAGGTCCTCGATGGCGAGGGTGGAGATCGGGTCGAGGGCGGAGCAGGGCTCGTCCATCAGCAGGACCTGCGGCTCGACCGCGATGGCGCGGGCGATGCACAGACGCTGCTGCTGGCCGCCGGAGAGGCCGGAGCCGGGCTTGTTCAGGCGGTCCTTGACCTCGTTCCACAGGTTCGCGCCCTGGAGGGACTTCTCGACGATGTCCTCGAGCTCGCTCTTGCGGAACTTGCCGTTCAGGCGCAGGCCCGCCGCCACGTTGTCGAAGATCGACATGGTGGGGAAGGGGTTGGGGCGCTGGAAGACCATGCCGACCGTACGGCGGACGGCGACCGGGTCGACGCCGGCGCCGTACAGGTTCTCGTCGTCCAGGAGCACCTTGCCCTCGACGCGGCCGCCGGGGGTGACCTCGTGCATGCGGTTCAGGGTGCGCAGGAAGGTGGACTTGCCGCAGCCGGACGGGCCGATGAAGGCCGTCACGGAGCGGGGCTCGACGGTCATGGAGATGTCGTCGATGGCCTTGTGGGTGCCGTAGAAGGCGGAGAGACCGGAGACGTCGATGCGCTTGGCCATGTGAATCAGCTTCTTTCGTTCGGCTGCGTCAGCGGCCGGTCTTCGGGGCCTTCCAGCGGGCGATGCCGCGGGCCACCAGGTTCAGGATCATGACGAAGGCGATCAGGACGAGCGCAGCCGCCCATGCGCGGTCGAGCGAAGCGTCGGTGCCCACGGAGTACTGCTCGTACACGTAGAGCGGGAGCGACGACTGCGCGCCTTCGAAGGGGTTCGGATTGATCAGCTTCGTGCCGAAGACGAGGAGCAGCACCGGGGCGGTCTCACCCGTGATACGGGCGACGGCGAGCATCACACCGGTGGTGATGCCGCCGATGGCCGTGGGGAGGACCACCTTCAGAATGGTGCGCCACTTCGGGACTCCGAGGGCGAGGGAGGCCTCACGGAGTTCGTTCGGGACGAGCTTGAGCATCTCCTCGGTGGACCGGACGACGACCGGCATCATCAGGATGGCCAGGGCCATGGCGCCCGCGAATCCGGAGGGCCCGAAGCCCAGCATCAGATTCCAGGTGGCGAGGATGAACAGACCCGCGACGATCGACGGGATGCCGGTCATGACGTCGACGAAGAAGGTGACGGCGTGGGCCAGCTTGCCCCGGCCGTACTCGACGAGGTAGACGGCCGTGAGCATGCCGATGGGCGCCGCGATCAGGGTGGCGATGCCCACCTGCTCCAAGGTGCCGAGCAGGGCGTGGTAGACACCGCCGCCTGCCTCCGCGTCGAGCAGACCGCTCATCGAGTGGGTCAGGAAGTACGGGTCGAGGACCTTGATGCCCTTGGAAATCGTGACCCAGGCGAGCGAGAGCAGCGGGACGATGGCGAGGACGAAGCAGACCCAGACCAGGCTGGTCGCGACGCGGTCCTTGCCCTGGCGGCTGCCCTCGACCTTGCTGGTGATCGCGTATGTGGCGGCCACGAAGATCAGGGCGGCGAGCAGGCCCCACTGGACCTTGCTGTGCAGCCCGGCGATGAGGCCGATGCCCGAGCCCGCAGCGATGGACGACGCCGCGATCGCGGCCGGTGCCCAGCGGGGCAGGCGCTCGTGGCTCAGGCTCTGGTGGAGGGAGGACGCGGGGCGCGTGTCCTGGACGAGCTGGCTCATGCGTTGGCCCCCGAGTACTCCTTGCGGCGCGCAATGATCATGCGGGCTGCGCCGTTGACCAGCAGGGTGATGACGAAGAGGACAAGGCCGGAGGCGATGAGTGCGTCACGGCCGAACTCGTCGGCTTCGTTGAACTTCGCGGCGATGTTCTGCGCGAACGTACCGCCGCCCGGGTCCAGCAGGTGGCCGGAGATCAAGAAGCTCGGGGAGAGCACGACGGCGACGGCCATCGTCTCGCCGAGGGCGCGGCCGAGGCCGAGCATCGAGGCGCTGATGATGCCGGAGCGGCCGAAGGGCAGGACTGCCATCCGGATGACTTCCCAGCGCGTGGCACCGAGGGCCAGAGCGGCCTCTTCCTGCGCCTTGGGCGCCTGGAGGAAGACCTCACGCGTGACGTTGGTGATGATCGGCAGGATCATGATGGCCAGCAGGATGCCGACCGTGACCATGTTCCGGGCGATGCCCTCGCTGGTTTTGTCGAAGATGTACGTCCAGCCGAGGAACTCGTCGAGCCAGGAGTTCAGGCCGCCCAGGTACGGGACCAGGAAGACGGCGCCCCAGAGGCCGTAGATGATGCTCGGCACGGCGGCCAGCAGGTCGACGAGGTAGCCGAGCGGGCCGGCCAGCTTGCGCGGGGCGTAGTGGGAGATGAACAGCGCGATGCCGATGGCGACCGGCACGGCGATGAGCATCGCGATGACCGAGCTGACGACCGTGCCGTAGACGAGAACGGCGATGCCGAAGACCGGCGGGTCGCCGGCCGGGTTCCACTCCGAGGTGGTGAGGAAGTTCGCCTCGTCCTTGGAGATGGCCAGGACGGTCCGGTAGGCGAGGAAGGCCGCGATGGCGGCCATGATCACCAGTAGGGCGATGCCGGATCCCCGGGAGAGACCCAGGAAGATGCGGTCGCCGGCGCTGCCGGTGCTGCGCTGGCGGCGGGGCACGGCTGAGCGCGGTGCCGTTTCTTTGGTTCGGGTTGATATATCCATGATTTCTCCGGTCTGCGGAGCGGAACGCTCCAGGCGGCGGTGCACCGGATGGTGCGGCCGGCTCCGCAGCTGCGGAGCCGGCCGCGGTGGGTCAGGAGAGGGTGGGGACGATCGCGCGGACCTTGGCCGCGATCTCGGCCGGGATCGGCGCGTAGTGGGCGTCGACGAGCACCTTCTGGCCCTCCTCGCTGATGGCGTAGTTGAGGAACGCCTTCACGGTGGGCAGGGTCTCGGCCTTGTTGCCCTTGTCGCAGGCGATCTCGTAGGTCACCAGCACGAGGGGGTAGGCACCCTCGGCCTTGGTGGCGTAGTCGAGCTTCAGCGCCAGGTCGTTGCCGGTGCCCTTGATCTTGGCGGCGGCGATCGCCTTGGAGGCGTTGTCCGTGGTGGCCGCGACCGGGGCGGACGCGCCCGTGTTGAGGCTGACCGTCTTGATGGAGCTGTTCTTCGCGTACGAGAGCTCGAAGTAGCCGATCGCGCCGTCGGTGTCCTTGACGTTCGAGGCGACGGAGGAGGAACCGTTGGCAGCCTGGCCGCCGGGGGCCAGCCACGACTTCGACTTCGGGTCGTGCTTCCAGTCGGCCGGAGCGGCCTCGCTGAGGTACTTGCCCAGGTTCTGGGTGGTGCCGGACTCGTCCGACCGGTGGAACGCCTGGATGGCGGTGCTCGGGAGCTTCACGCCGGGGTTCAGCTTGGCGATCGCCGCGTCGTCCCACTTGGTGATCTTCGAGTCGAAGATCTTGGCCAGTGTCGGGGCGTCGAGGATCAGGTTGTCCACGCCGCTCAGGTTGTAGCCGATCGCGACGGGGCCGCCGACCATGGGGAGGTTGATGCCCTGGCCGCCCTTGCAGATCTTCTGCGAGTCGGCGACCTCCTCCTCCTTGAGCGCGGAGTCGGAACCGGCGAAGGCCACCTGGCCCTGGTTGAACTTGGTGATGCCGCCGCCGGAGCCGATGGCCTGGTAGTTGATCTCCACGCCCGAGCAGGCGGCCATGAAGCCCTTGACCCACAGGTCCATGGCGTTCTTCTGAGCGGTCGAGCCGGCCGCCAGGAGCTGGCCCTTGGCGTCGTCGCACTTCACGGAGCCGGTCGGGGCCGCGGCGTTGGTGCTGCCGTCCTTGCTCGGCTTGGTGTTCTCGTCGGAGCCGCACGCCGTGAGGACCAGGGCGCCGGACACGACGAGGGCCCCGAGGGCGGAGGCACGAAGCCGGTTCTTGCGCTGAAGCTTCACTTTCGGGTGTTCCTTCCAGGAGCCGCCGGTCTCTTCTTTATCGGGCGGCGTGCGTAGAGGACTACAGCTGGGTACGGCCTGTTGCGCGGCACGTGGACTGTTTTCGGCCCCGATCTGCACCGTGCACCATTGAAATTAGGCAGAACAGGTGAAGCGGCCAGCGGGTGTGAGTGAACGGACGGTGAACCGTGGCGGACGGCCTGGTGTGGCCGCCCGGCGCTGGGCGCCGGAGCGCACGTCCGCGCCCCGGCGTGAGTCCGGGAGCGGTTTCCGGCCACGGGCAGGGTCGTCCGGGGTCGGTTCAGTCCCGGTCCATGCTGGTCAGAGCCGTGCTGAGCAGGGTGCGGTCGCGCGGCTCGGTGAGCCGGGCGGCTGCGGCCTCGGGCCGGAGCCACTGGACCCGGTCGATCTCGTCGGAGGGTGTGAAGGTGCCCCCGGTCGCCTCGGCCGACCAGTAGTGAACGGTCTTCGACAGACCGCCGACGTAGTAGTGGGCCGGGGGCAGCGGGGCCCCCAGGGCGCAGCTCTGGCCGGTTTCCTCCCGTACCTCGCGGACCGCCGCCTCGGCGGGTGTCTCGGACCGCTTCAGTTTGCCCTTCGGGTGCGACCAGTCGTCGTAGCGCGGCCGGTGGACGAGGCAGATCTCCAGGGCGCCGTTCCGGGGGGAGCGGCGCCACAGGACACAGCCGGCCGCGACGACGTCGGTCATGTGGCGACCGCCGTGCGCTGCCAGATCCGCTGGAAGTCGAAGCGGGCGGCTTCGACCTCGTGGCGCTGGTCGGCGTGGAGGACTCCCAGGGCGTAGGCCGTGGCCGGGGCGATCCGCGGGGTGCGGGCGGCTGCGGCCGAGGCGGCGGCGGCCGCGGAGGCGTCCCGGTGCCGGTCCAGGGCTTCGCCGGCCGCGGTGAGCCGGGTGACGTCCTCGGCGAGGGTCTCCCGGGCGTACCGGTGGACCCGCAGCAGGGAGCGGACCCGGTGCCACGGCGCGTCCTGGTGTTCGTCGTCGACCAGGGCCTCGGCGTTGTACGGGTGCGCGGCCCGCAGCAGCGGGAGGTCGCCGACGGCCGCGGACAGCCGGTCGCCGACCTGTGCGGCGAGCGGGACGAGCACGTCGTCCGTACGGCCGGCCGCTGCGATGGTGTCGAGCGGGACCTCGGAGGCCAGGACGGCGACGGCGTCCGCGACGGCGTGGAAGCGGGACGAGCCGAGGGCCTGGAGGGTGGCCGAGTGCGCGCGGGTCCGGGCCAGGGTCAGCTGGCGTTCCAGCAGGGCGCCGGCGCGGGCCGAGCCGACGGTGAGCGAGGAGCGGCCGCCGCCCCGGGGGGCGGGGAGGTCGGGGGAGCCCGACAGCCGGTGCAGCGCGTCCATCAGCCGGCTCAGCCGGGCGGCGTACGCGTGCTCGTCCGCCAGGGTGGAGGACAGCCAGGTCAGCTCGGTGCGCAGGGTGTCCGCCCAGCCGGAGTCCGTGACCGGGCGGAAGGTCGCCAGGGAGCAGCTGATCCGGCGGGCCGCGCCGCGCAGGGCGCGGGCGGCCTCGGTGCCGTCGACCGCGTCCGCACCGCTTTCCTCGTGGAGCCTGAGGCCGCGCAGGAAGGCGGTCGCCTGGGCCCGCAGGTACGCGCCCAGGACGTCGCCGGCACGGGGGTCAAGGTTTTGCTGAGCCACGCCGGCGCCTCCGGGCGTCTATGAGCATCTCCTGTACGTGCCGCAGGGGCTGGCCGTCCGCGTCCGTGCTGTGCCGGGTCCACTCGCCGTCGGGGCCGAGGTGCCAGGAGGAGCCGGCGTCGGACATGCCGGTTTCCATGAGCCGGTCGAGCGCGGCGCGGTGGGCCGGGTCGGCGACCCGCACCAGGGCCTCGATGCGGCGGTCGAGGTTGCGGTGCATCATGTCGGCGCTGCCGAGCCAGATCTCGGGCTCGCCGCCGTTGCCGAAGGCGAAGAGCCGGGAGTGTTCCAGGAAGCGGCCGAGGACGGAGCGGACGCGGATGTTCTCCGAGAGTCCGGTGACTCCGGGGCGTACGGCGCAGATGCCGCGCACCCAGATGTCCACGGTGACGCCTGCCTGGGAGGCCCGGTAGAGCGCGTCGATGAGGGCTTCGTCGACGATCGAGTTGACCTTGATGCGGACGTAGGCGGGCCGCCCGGCGCGGTAGTGGGCGACTTCCTTGTTGATCCGGGAGATCAGGCCGTCGCGCAGGGACTTCGGGGCGACGAGGAGGCGCCGGTAGGTCTCGCGCCGGGAGTAGCCGGACAGCCGGTTGAAGAGGTCGGACAGGTCGGCGCCGACCTGCGGGTCGGCGGTGAGCAGGCCGAGGTCTTCGTAGAGCCGGGCGGTCTTGGGGTGGTAGTTGCCGGTGCCGACGTGGGAGTAGCGGCGCAGCGTCTCGCCTTCCTGGCGGACGACGAGGGAGAGCTTGCAGTGCGTCTTGAGGCCGACGAGGCCGTAGACGACGTGGCAGCCGGACTCCTCCAGCTTGCGGGCCCACTTGATGTTGGCCTGTTCGTCGAAG
This sequence comes from Streptomyces sp. NPDC037401, assembly GCF_055602345.1. NCBI lineage: Bacteria > Bacillati > Actinomycetota > Actinomycetes > Kitasatosporales > Streptomycetaceae > Streptomyces > Streptomyces sp. NPDC037401. The sequence continues at coordinate 45,348 of NZ_JBVJWO010000048.1, read as the reverse complement.
CGGGCCTTGATCTCGACGAGTACGAGGACCTGCTTGCCGGACTCGGCCGCGTCGATCAGCGCGTCGACGATGGGGGAGTCGCCGGAGGTCCGGTACAGCGTCTGCTTGATGGCGAGGACGTCCGGGTCGGCGGCGGCCTGTTCCAGGAAGGCCTGGACGGAGGTCGAGAAGCTGTCGTACGGGTGGTGCAGGAGGACGTCGCGCTCGCGCAGGGCGGCGAAGATGTCGGGCGCGGAGGCCGATTCGACCTCGGCGAGGTCGCGGTGGGTGCCGGCGATGAACTTCGGGTACTTCAGCTCGGGCCGGTCGAGGCCGGAGATGCCGAAGAGGCCGGTGAGGTCGAGCGGGCCGGGCAGCGGATACACCTCGGCGGCGGTGACGTTCAGTTCCTGGACGAGCAGGTCGAGGACGCCGGGGTCGATGGACTCCTCGACTTCGAGGCGGACGGGCGGCCCGAAGCGGCGCCGCATGAGTTCCTTCTCCAGGGCCTGCAGGAGGTTCTCGGCGTCGTCCTCTTCGACTTCGAGGTCCTCGTTGCGGGTCACGCGGAACATGTGGTGCGCCAGCACCTCCATGCCCGGGAAGAGCTCTTCGAGGTGCGCGGCGATGACGTCCTCCAGCGGGACGTACCGCTGGGGCGAGGCCTCGAGGAAGCGGTTGAGCAGCGGAGGGACCTTGACGCGCGCGAAGTGCCGGTGGCCGCTGACGGGGTTGCGCACGACGACGGCGAGGTTGAGCGAGAGGCCGGAGATGTACGGGAAGGGGTGCGCGGGGTCCACGGCCAGCGGGGTGAGCACCGGGAAGATGCGGTTGCGGAAGAGGGTGAACAGGCGGGCCTGCTCCTTCTCCGTCAGCTCGGGCCACCGGATGAGCTCGATGCCCTCTTCGGCGAGGGCGGGGGACACGTCGTGCTGGAAGCAGGCGGCGTGCCGGGCCATGAGCTCGCGGGAGCGGGTCCAGATCTGCTCGAGCACCTCGCGGGGCTGGAGGCCCGAGGCCGAACGGGTGGCGACGCCGGTCGCGATGCGGCGCTTGAGGCCGGCCACGCGGACCATGAAGAACTCGTCGAGGTTGCTCGCGAAGATCGCGAGGAAGTTAGCCCGTTCGAGGAGCGGAGTGGTCGGGTCCTCGGCCAGTTCGAGCACGCGTTCGTTGAAGGCGAGCCAGCTGCGCTCGCGGTCGAGGAAGCGGCCGCTGGGGAGCTCGCTGTCCGCGCCGTCGTCCTCGTACGCGTCCAGATCGGCGTCGAGATCCGGTTCTAGGTCGGAAATCCCGGCGGACACCGAATGCGGGCGGTGCGCGGCTATCGAACCGACGGAGGGCTGGACGTGCTGGACCGGGACCTCGGCGCTGCTCTGCTGGCTCATACCTCTATTCTTCCGCGCACGCGGCAGTACAGGCGCGTCGGAATCTCCGGCCGTCAGCCGTAGGGCGAGGCGTAGGGAGGGGTCGGCGGCGGGCTGCATGGCGCGAGCGTGGCAAGCGCGTCTGAATGCCCGGTTAATGGCGTGTGGCTTCCAGGGAGTGTCCGGCCCAAGCCGTGACCTTCTTGTGTCCTGAGCGGCCCCCGGCGCCCCCGGGGCCCCCACGGCCTGCGGTTTTCGCGTCGGCGGGGGCAGGCCGGGGAGAGTGCCGGGGGCCGGGCCGGGCCGGGCCGGGCCGGGTCAGGACTCCGTGCGGTACATCAGGTCGACCTCGTGGGTGACGAAGCCGAGGCGTTCGTACACGGTGAGGGCGGCCGGGTTGTCGGCGTCGACGTACAGCATCGCGGTGGGCAGGCCGGCGCCTTCCAGGTGGCGCAGGCCGATGGCGGTGAGGGCCTTGCCGAGGCCGCCGCCCTGGGCGCCGGGGAGGACGCCGACGACGTACACCTCGCCGAGCCGCTCGGCCGCGTGGACCTTCGTCCAGTGGAAGCCGACGAGGGCGCCGTCGCGCTCGGCCAGGAAGAAGCCCTTGGGGTCGAACCACGGCTGGGCCTTGCGGTCGTCGAGGTCCCGCTGGACGAGTGCGCCCTGCTCGGGGTGGTGGGCGAAGGCGGCGGCGTTGGCCGCGAGCCAGGCGGCGTCGTCGGCGCCGGGGACGAAGGTCCGTACGGTCACCCCGTCGGGCAGGACGGGCTCGGGGACGGGGTTGGCGCGGTTCAAGGGGCGGCGCAGCTGGCGCAGTTCGCGGAACAGTGTCAGTCCCAGGACCTGGGCGAGGTGCCGGGCGGCTGATTTGCCCCCGTGTGCCCAGACTCGCAGGCGTTTGCCGGAGGCGGCGAGCAGGGCGGTGCCGAGCGCGCGGCCGTGGCCGCGGCCGCGCATGGCGGGATGGACGACGAGTTCGGCGGCGGGGGCCTCGACCGGGTCGGTGTCTTCCAGTTGGGCGTATCCGGCCAGCCGTCCGTGTTCGGTGAGCAGGAAGTGCCGGATTCCGGGGCGCTGCCCGCCGTGCAGCTGGAGCCGGCCCTGTTCGGACACCGCGGTGGTGCCGTCGGTGCGGGCCGCCTCCCCGATCAGTTCGAGGACCGCGTCGGCCTGTTCCTGGGTCAGTTCGTCGAGTTCCTGGATCTGCCGTCCGGGCTCCAGGGCCGCTGCTGCGTCAGTCATGCGTCGAGCCTACGGCGCCCGGCTCGCCTCGTGAGGTTGCCCCAGCCGCAACCGGGTCGTAACCCGTTACCCCCTGGTAGTGCTACGCGCGTTGACCGTAGGCTTCGCACGCGATTTGCATCTTCGATCGCATGAACCTCCAGTCGTATCGCTGTCCGCAAAGGGGAACTGATGTCAGCGACACCACAACGGCACCGCCGAACCCGCCGGTTGACCCTCGCCGCTCTCGCCGTCTCGGCGGGGGCGGGCGCTCTTGTGGCCGCCGCGCTCCCGGCCGGCGCGACCACTGCTGCCGACCTGGTCTCGGGTGGCGGCCAGGGCCGTTTCGTGGACGTCCAGATGCTGTCCATCAACGACTTCCACGGCACCCTGGAGCCCCCGCAGGGCTCTTCGGGCAACGTGACCGAGCTCCAGGCGGACGGCACGACCAAGTCGATACCCGCCGGTGGCGTCGAGTACCTGGCCACGAGCCTGCGCAAGGCGCGCGAGGGCAAGCAGTTCTCCGTCACGGCCGCGGCCGGTGACATGATCGGCGGCAGCCCGATGCTGTCGGGTCTCTTCCACGACGAGCCGACGGTCGAGGCGCTGAACAAGCTCGGCCTCGACGTGTCGAGCGTGGGCAACCACGAGTTCGACGAGGGGCGCCAGGAGCTGCTGCGCATGCAGTACGGCGGCTGCCACCCCAAGGAGGGCTGCTTCGAGTACGGCAAGACCTTCGAGGGCGCGCAGTTCCCGTACCTCGCGGCGAACGTGACCGTCGAGAAGACGAAGCGCCCGCTGATGAAGCCGTACTGGGTGTGGAAGAAGGACGGCGTCAAGATCGGCTTCATCGGTGTGACCCTCGAGGGCACCCCGGACGTCGTGACCGCCGAGGGCGTCAAGGGCCTGAAGTTCGGTGACGAGGCCCAGACCATCAACAAGTACGCCGCCGAGCTGAACAAGCAGGGCGTGAAGTCGATCGTGGCGCTGATCCACGAGGGCGGCCTGCCCGCCTCGGGCGCGTACAACTACGACTGCGACACCCCGGGTGCGGGCGCCGGCATCTCCGGCGCGATCGTCGACATCGCCAAGAACATCGACCCGAAGGTCGACGCGCTGGTGACCGGCCACACGCACCAGGCGTACGCCTGCACCATCCCGGACCCGGCCGGCAACCCGCGCACCGTCACGTCGGCCGCCTCGCTCGGCCGTCTGTACACGGACACCACGCTGACCTTCGACCGCAAGACCAAGGACATCGTCCGTACGTCGGTCAAGTCGGCGAACCACGTGGTGACGCGGGCCCAGGACAAGGCCGCGGACATGACCGAGCTGATCGGCCGCTGGAACGAGCTGGCCCGCCCGGTCGCCTCCCGCCCGCAGGGTTACATCTCGGCGGACATCTCGGGCCGCGGCTCGACGGCGTTCGAGAAGCCGCTCGGCAACGTGATCGCGGACGCGCAGCTGGAGGCCCTGGCCCCGGCCGCGAAGGGCGGCGCGCAGCTGGCGATCATGAACCCCGGCGGCATCCGCTCCGACCTGGCGTACGCCAAGTCGGGTGACGAGGAGACCGACGGCATCGTGACGTTCGGCGAGGCCTTCACGGTCCAGCCGTTCACCAACATGATGAACATCGTGGACCTGACCGGCACCCAGCTGATCACGGCGCTCCAGCAGCAGGTGTCGGGTCCGGTCAACGGCCCGAGCCCGAAGATCCTCCAGGTCTCGAAGGGCTTCACCTACACCCTCGACATGACGAAGGCCGGCGCGGACCGGATCGTGGTCGACTCGGTGAAGCTGAACGGCCAGGCGATCGACCCGGCGCGCACCTACCGCGTCGCGATGAACGAGTTCCTGGCGGGCGGCGGTGACGGCTTCACCGTCCTGAAGGAGCACAAGAACAAGCTGGTGGGCCCGTCCGACCTGGACGTCTTCAACGCCTACCTGGGTGCGCACTCGTCCCCGGCGAGCCCGCTGGCGCCCCCGGCGGCGGACCGGATCACCGTCATCAAGTAACACGCGCAGTGCCCCGAGGGGCGGCGGTCCGTGCACACGGCCTGCCGCCCCTTCTGCGTTCGCGGTGGGCCGGGTGTGTCAGGCGGGTTCCGATTGTGACGTGGTCATGCCATGCTCCCGCTGTCGTACCTACGGGTAACCACCGGTGGAGGGACAGGACATGAGCCTGGAACGGCGCGGATTTCTGGCAGGGACCGCAGGCGCGGTCCTCGGCGTGGCGCTCGGGGCCGGACGGGCCACCGCAGCCGCCGCCGGGGTGCAGGACTGGATGGGCGCCCTGCCCGGCACCACCGCACTGAACCGGCTCACCATCCCCGGCACGCACGACTCCGGCGCCCTCCACGGCGGCCTGTACGTCGCCTGCCAGAACATCGGCATCGCCCAGCAGCTGAACGCCGGCATCCGCTTCCTGGACGTGCGGTGCCGGGTCACGGGCGGCTCCTTCGCCATCCACCACGGCGCGTACTACCAGAACCTGATGTTCGGCGACGTCCTCGCGGCCTGCTGGAACTTCCTCGCCGCGCACCCCGGGGAGACCGTCCTCATGAGGGTCAAGCAGGAGTACTCCGGCGAGAGCGACGCGACCTTCCGGGCCGTCTTCGACGACTACCTCGACAACCGGGGCTGGCGCCCGCTCTTCCGCATCGGCGCCGGGCTGCCGACGCTCGGCGAGGCCCGCGGCAAGGTCGTCCTGCTGGGCGACAACGGCGGACTGCCCGGCATCCGGTACGGCGACGGCACGTACTTCGACATCCAGGACGACTGGAACGCCGAGCCCTTCGCCAAGCGGGGCAAGATCGAGAACCACTTCCGCAAGGCGGTGTCCCAGCCCGGCAGGCTGTACGTGAACTACACCAGCACCTCGGCCTACATGCCCCCGCGCTGGAACTCCGACCGCCTCAACCCGCAGGTGCACTCCTTCGTCAACGGCGGCGAGATGGCCGGCCGCACCGGGCTCGGCGTCGTCCCCATGGACTTCCCGAACACCCGCGGCGGCCTCATCGACTCACTCGTCGCCCGCAATCCGTTCCCCGGCTAGCCCGCCGGCCGGCTGCCCGCCCCCGTCCCCGGGCAGCGCCGGCGGCGGCGTGGGCGCGCCCGGCAGCCGCAGCACGGCGACCGTGCCCGGCCCGGGCTCGGCCGGGCGCAGCTCCGCGGTCCCGCCCGCCCGGGTGACCGTACGGGCCACGATCGACAGGCCCAGCCCGCTGCCGGGCAGGGCGCGCGCCGACGGCGAGCGCCAGAAGCGCTCGAAGACGTGCGGGAGGTCCTCGGCCGGGATGCCCGGCCCGTGGTCGCGTACGGTCAGCTCGCCCGCGCGCAGCGCCACCTCGACCGCGCCGCCCGGCGGGCTGAACTTCACGGCGTTGTCGAGCACGTTGACCACCGCCCGCTCCAGCGCGGCTGCCTCGCCCCGGACGTACCAGGGTTCCAGCTCGGCGCCGATGCGCAGCTCCGGCCCGCGCAGTCGGGCCCGGGACAGGGCGCTCCCGGCGACCTCGTGCAGGGCGACCACCTGGAGCGGCCCGGGGGCGGCCGCATCGGGCCGGGACAGCTCCTGGAGGTCCCCGATCAGCGCGGCCAGCTCGGTCATCTGCGCCGTGACGGACGCGAGCAGCTCCTTGCGGTCCTCGGGCGGGATCGCCCGGCCGGTCTCCTCGCTGCGCGCCAGCAGCTCGATGTTCGTACGCAGGGAGGTGAGCGGGGTGCGCAGCTCGTGTCCGGCGTCGGCGATCAGCTGGGCCTGCCGGTCCCGGGAGGTCGCCAGGGCGGCCGTCATCGAGTTGAAGGACCGTGACAGCCGCGCGATCTCGTCGTCGCCCTCGTCGGGGATCCGGACCGTGAGGTCCTCGGTCCGGGCGATGTGCTCGACGGCTCCGGTCAGCTCGTCGACGGGCCGCAGCCCGGTCCGCGCGACCCACAGGCCGGCCGCCCCGGCGCCCACGACGCCGATGCCGCCGACGAGCAGCAGCACCCAGGCGAGGGTCGAAAGGGGTCGGTCGATGTCGGCGAGCGGGCGGGCCACCGACATGGCCGCGGGGGCGCCGTTGATGGTCACGGGCTGCGTGTAGACGCGGACCTGGACCCCGCCCGTCGTCTCGGCGTCGTACAGCGTCTCGCCGCGCTCGCGCCGGGCCACCGCCAGGTCGACCGTGCCGACCTTGAGGGTCTCCTTGCCGTCGACCCAGCAGGCCGTGCCGGTCGGCAGGATGATCTGCACGAAGGCGGAGAGGTTGTTGACGAGGCGGCTGTCGCCGAGCTCCGGGGCGGTGGACCGGCAGCCCAGGGGGCTGCTCAGCACCTGGTTCGCCTGCCGGGAGGCGTCGGTGGCGCGCAGCGACGCGTCCAGCTGGCCGCGCAGCTGCGCCCGCACCATGAACCAGCAGGCCGTCGCCACGGCCGCCACCGCGAAGGCGACGGCCGCCGCGACCAGGATCGCCAGCCGCGAGCGCAGCGGCAGCGCCCGGAAGCGCCGGACGGGGCTCACTCGGATCCGCCGCCCTCGCCCGCGCGCAGGGCGTAGCCGACGCCGCGGACGGTGTGCACCAGGCGCGGCTCGCCGCCCGCCTCGGTCTTGCGCCGCAGGTACATCACGTACACGTCCAGGGAGTTGGAGCTCGGCTCGAAGTCGAAGCCCCAGACGGTCTTGAGGATCTGCTCGCGGGTCAGGACCTGGCGGGGGTGCGCGAGGAACATCTCCAGCAGGGTGAACTCCGTACGGGTCAGCTCCACCGGGCGGCCGCCGCGGGTCACTTCGCGGGTGGCGAGGTCCATCCGCAGGTCCGCGAAGGTCAGGACGTGCTCGTCGCCGGCGTCGCCGTCGGCGTCCGCGGCCGGTGCGGCGTACGAGCTGCGGCGCAGCAGCGCGCGGATACGGGCGAACAGCTCGTCCAGCTCGAAGGGCTTGACCAGGTAGTCGTCGGCGCCCGCGTCGAGTCCGGTGACCCGGTCGCCGACGGTGTCGCGCGCGGTGAGCATGAGGACGGGCGTGAGCGACCCGGAGGCGCGCAGCCGCCGGGCCGCCGTCAGCCCGTCCATGCGGGGCATCTGGATGTCGAGCACGATCAGGTCGGGGGCGTGGGCCGCGGCCTTCTCCAGTGCGTCGAAGCCGTCGACGGCCGTCTCGGTGGCGTACCCCTCGAAGGCGAGGCTGCGCCGCAGCGCCTCGCGGACGGCGGGCTCGTCGTCGACGATGAGGATGCGCTGCGGGTCGCCTTCGGGGGCAGTCATCGGCTGGTTCGTCTTCCTCGGGAGTGCGGGGGGCGGTGGCCGGGGCCGTGCGGTCTTGCGGGCGGCTCCCAGCCTCGCACGGCGGCGGTCAGAAGCTGGTTCCGAAGGCGCCGGAGCCGCTGTCCCCGGAGTCGCTGCCGGAGCTGCCCGCTTCGGAGCCGCCGCTGCGGAGGTGGTCGAGGTCGGCCTTGAGGGTGTTGACCGGGATGGCGAAGCCGAGTCCGACGCTGCCGGCGCCGCTGCTGCTGCTCGACGGGGAGTAGATCGCCGAGGGCATGCCCACGATCTCGCCGTTCATGTTGATGAGGGCGCCGCCGGAGTTGCCGGGGTTGAGGGAGGCGTCGGTCTGGATGGCCTTGTACGAGGTGGTGTCCGAGCCGGGGTCGCCGTTGAACTGGCGGCCGCCGAAGGAGAACGGCCAGCCGTCCGGGGACTGCTGCTGTTGCTGCCGGCTCTCCGACTTGGGGACGCTGACCTCGCGGTCGAGGGCGGAGACGATGCCGCTGGTGACGGTGCCGGTCAGGCTGTCGGGGGAGCCGATCGCGACGACCCGGTCGCCGACCTTCAGCTGGTCGGAGTTGCCGAGCTTGGCGGCCTTCAGGCCGCCGGCCCCCTCCAGCTTGATCAGGGCGAGGTCCTTGTCGGGGTCGGTGCCGACGGTCTTGGCGGTGTACTTCTTGCCGTTGCTCAGGGTCACCTGGATCGCGGTGGCCCCGTCGATGACGTGGTTGTTGGTGACGATCTCGCCGCCGGAGGTGAGGACGATGCCGGAGCCGACGGACTGGCCGCCGTCCTTCTTCGTGTCGATGCGGACGACCGAGGGGCTGACCTGCTCGGCGACGCCGGCGACGGTGCCGTCGCTCGACTGCGAGACGTTCGTGCCGGAGAAGCCGGTGCCGCCGGCGCTCCGGTCGCCGAAGAACTGCTCGACGCCGGCGGCGGTCGCGCCGCCGATCACGGCGGCCGCGAGGGCCACGGCGGCGAGCAGGGCGACGGGCCGCTTGGCGCGGGCGGCGGGAGTCCCTCCCGCGGCCGGTCCGGCGGCCTGGACTGCCGTACCCGCTCCGGCGCCCCCGCCGTGGCCCCAGCCGCCGTGCCCGCCGTTCGGGGGGACGGTCTCGCCCTGGATGACCGTGGGCTGTGCCTGGTGTGCCTGGTGCGCCTCGAACCAGCCGGGGGCCGCGCCGGGAGCCGCGGCGGGTGCGGCGGCCGGGGGGTAGGCGGGCGGCGGCGGGTAGCCGGCCTCCTGCGCGAGGCGGTGGCGGCCGCGCTGCCACTGCTCGCCCCAGGGGGCCTGCGGCTGGGTCGGCTGGTTCTCCTGCGGGGCGCCCTCGTGGCGGTGGCTCTCGGTCATGTCCCCGACTCTGACCGTCATTCATGAGAGCTTCCTGAGTGCCCGCTGAGAAGCCCGACAGAAGCGTGTATGCCCGATATAAACCCAGCCGGGGCGGGCTGGCGTTACGACGTGGGGTGGCAGCCGCAGGAGCGGCGGACGACCAGCGCGGACGGGAACTGCTTGAGCCGTTCGCGGCGCGAGCCCGCCACTCGCAGGGCGTCGTCCAGCACCAGGTCCACCGCCGCGCGGGCCATCGCCGGGCGGTCCGAGGCGATCGTGGTGAGCGGCGGGTCGGTCAGTGCCGCTTCCTTCACGTCGTCGAAGCCCGCGACGGCCAGTTCCGTCGGCACGTCGATGCGCAGTTCGCGTGCGGCCCGCAGGACGCCGATCGCCTGGTCGTCGGTCGCGCAGAAGATCGCCGGGGGCCGGTCCGGCCGGGCCAGCACCTCCAGCGCGACGCGGTAGGCGTCGTACCGGTTGTACGGGGCCTCGAAGAGCCGGCCCTCCACCGAGCGGCCGGACTCCAGCATGGCCCGCCGCCAGCCCTCGACGTGGTCGGCGACCGGGTCGCCCACCGAGGGGGTGTTCTCGATGCCGCCGATGCAGGCGACGTACTCGTGCCCGTGCTCCAGCAGGTGGCGGGTGGCGAGCTGTGCGCCGCCGATGTCGTCCGTCACCACGGCGACGTCGTCGATCGCCTCCGGCCGCTCGTGCAGCAGCACGACGCGCGCGTCCCAGGCCTCGATCTCGCTCGCGGCCTGCTCGCTCATGCCCTGGCTGACCAGGATCAGTCCGGAGACCCGCATCCCGAGGAAGGCCCGCAGGTAGTGGACCTCGCGCTCGGTCCGGTAGTCGGAGTTGCCGACGAGCACCATCTTGCCCCGCTCGGCGGCGGCCTGCTCGACCGCGTGCGCCATCTCCGCGAAGAAGGGCTGGCGCGCGTCCGGGACGATCATGCCTATGAGGTCGGTCCTCCGCGATGCCATCGCCTGGGCCACGCGGTCGGGCCGGTACCCCAGATCCTTGATAGCTGCGAGTACACGCTCGCGCGTGGCCGGGGCAACCGGCCGGGGTCCGTTGTTGATGACATAGCTCACGACCGCGGTAGAGGTACCCGCCAGTCGCGCTACGTCATCCCGCGTCACCTTGGCCACGCGCGAAAGTCTACGCGGGGTGACCTACCTCTGGGCAGGGCGTCCTGCGGTGTGGACGATCACCGTGCCGTCCTCCGTCCGGGTGATGGCCTCGGCCGCCTGCGTGACCGCCTTGGAGCGGGCCTCTTCGGCTGCCCGTTCGACCTTCTCCGGCGTGACGAAGCGGTAGCCGACGTTGCGCACGGTGCCGATCAGCGACTCGTGCTCGGGGCCCAGCTTCGCGCGCAGCCGCCGTACGTGGACGTCCACGGTCCGGGTGCCGCCGAAGTAGTCGTAGCCCCACACCTCCTGGAGCAGCTGCGCGCGGGTGAAGACGCGGCCCGGGTGCTGCGCGAGGTACTTGAGCAGCTCGAACTCCTTGAAGGTCAGGTCCAGGACCCGGCCCTTCAGCTTCGCGGAGTACGTGGCCTCGTCGACCGAAAGGTCGCCGTTGCGGATCTCCATCGGGGAGTCGTCGGAGCCCAGCTGCTGGCGGCCGGTGGCCAGCCGCAGCCGCGCCTCGACCTCGGCGGGGCCCGCGGTGTCGAGCAGGACGTCGTCGATGCCCCAGTCGGCGGTGACCGCGGCGAGGCCGCCCTCGGTCACGACCAGGATCAGCGGACAGCCCGGCCCGGTGGAGCGGAGCAGCTGGCACAGGGAGCGGACCTGCGGGAGGTCGCGGCGGCCGTCGATGAGGATGACGTCCGCTCCGGGGGTGTCCACCAGGGCGGGGCCCTCCGCGGGGGCCACGCGTACGTTGTGCAGCAGCAGGCCGAGTGCGGGAAGCACCTCGGTCGACGGCTGGAGGGCGTTGGTCAGCAGCAGCAGAGAGCTCATCGCCGACCACCTGCCAGGGTCGGATGTTCGTCGTCGTGCACGGTTCGCTGGCCCATCACGTCGGTTCCTCCTCGGTCCCGTCGAGGACTGTCGCGGCACTGCTTCGTACGGTCTGCAGGTCCCCGCGCCCTGGGGCCCGCAGCGATACCACTGTTCGCTCTGTGTTCAACGTGCTGAAAGCACAAAAGGACCCGGGGGCTACGTTGCCCGGATCCTCTGCCCAGCAGAATAGCCCACCCGCCTTGCCCGTAGAGGGGCGATCGCAGGGTCTTTCTGTCGCCTCGGTCACTCCGGGCGGTGTCCGGCGGGGCGTGCGGAAGCGCGTACCGGTGCGCGACCGGCCACCGTGGCCGCCGTACGCGCCCCTGCGCGCCGGGTCGGCGGAGCGGCCCGGCCGGGCCCGCTGAACCGTCCCGGGGGCCGCAGGCGTCATCATGGAGGCCTGTGCACGCCCGTCGGGCGGGACGAAAGGAGCTGCTGTGGCAGCGGGAACCATCCGCTACTGGGCCGCGGCCAAAGCCGCGGCCGGGACCGCGGAGGAGCCGTACTCCGCGGAGACACTGGCCGAGGCCCTCGATGCGGCCCGCGAGCGGCACCCCGGGGAGCTGACCACGGTCCTCAAGCGCTGCTCCTTCCTGGTCGACAGCGACCCCGTGGGCACCCGCAGCCATGACTCCGTACGACTGGCCGAGGGCGGCACCGTCGAGGTCCTCCCGCCGTTCGCAGGCGGGTGAGCGGCCTCCATGAGCACTGACGATCAGCACGGGCAGCCCGGTCGGCACGGCCGGCACGAGCGCCGGGACCAGCAAGAAACAGACCCGTACGCCACGCAGACCTGGTCCGCGGACACCTGGGACACCTCGTACCAGCCGGTCCAGCCGCCGGCCCCGGACCCCGAGCCGGCGCCGCCGTACCAGGGGAGCGTTCCGGGCCAGGGCTGGCCGCGGGAGGCCGACCACAACCCCTGGCCTCAGCAGCAGTCGCAGCAGCAGGCCCAGGGCACGTCGTGGCCGGAGGCCGGTCACACGGGGCACACGGGGCACGCCGGTCAGCAGGGGTACCCGTACCAGGACCCCTACCCGCAGCAGGCCGCGCCGCAGGAGCCGTTCGAGCCGTACCGGGAGCAGTACGGGTACCAGGAGCCGTACCCGCAGCAGGGCGGGGCGGCGTACCTGCCGCCCCAGGCCGCCCCGGTCCCGGAGCCCGGTCCGGAGCCGGTCCTGCCCCCCGTCGCGGAACCGGTCGCGGAAGCGGTGTCCGGCGCCGTGGCCGTGGCCGCGGACGGCTCCGGGGACGAGCCCGCGTACTCCCCGCCCACCCTGGGCGGCAGCACGCGGATAAGGGATCCCTGGCAGGCCCGCGCCGAGGGCCGGTCGCCGATCATCGACCCCGGTCCGCAGTCCGCCGTGCTCACCGCCGGTCTCGGGCTGCTGCTCGCCGCGGCGGCCCCGCTCGGGGACCTCGCGCTGCTCGTCCCGCTCGTCCTGCTCCAGGCCCTGACCGCCGCGGGCTGGTTCCGGCTCAACGGCATGTGGCCCGCCCGGCAGGGCATCGTCCTCGCCTTCGCCGGGGCGCTCGTCGCCGACGCCGCCGTGCTGGCCGTGTCCGAGGAGCACGCCGCGGGCGCCGTGATCGGCTCGCTCGGTGCGTGGGTGCTGCTCACGCTGGTGCTCCAGCTGCGCAGCCACGCCTCGCCCGACGAACGGGTCTACGGGCTGATGGCGAGCGTGGCGTCGGCCGCGTTCGCGATCATCTGCGCCGGATACCTCGCCGCCGGGCACGCCGCCGTGAGCGTGGGGGCGGCCGCCGTGGGCGTCGCCGCCGTGGTGCGCGCCCTTCCGCTGCCGTCCGTCCCGTCCGTGGTCGCCTCGCTGGGCGCGGCGGCGGGGTCGGGGATCGTGGTCGGCGGGCTGACCGGCGTGGGTGCCGGCGGGGCGCTGGTCGGGCTGGTGGCCGGGGTCTGCGCCCTGGTCGGGCTGCGGGTGGCGGCGTACGACTACCCGTCCAAGTTCGTCCACATGACGGCGGGGGTGGCGCTGCCGCTGGCCGTCGCCGCACCTGCGGTCTATTTCATCGGCCGGGTCGTCGGCTGACCGTTCAAGCGCCGAGGCATCAGGGGGGAAGCCGTGCGTGTTCGTGTTCTGCGTGTCCTGCTCGTCGTGGGGGTGGTCGGTGCGGTCCTGGCCGGGCTCCTCGTGGTGGCCGACCGGTTCGCGGTCGGCTACGCGGAGGACGAGCTGGCGGGGAAGGTCCGCCTGAGCAACGGGACCGTGGAGAGCACGGAGATCGACATCGCGGGCTTCCCCTTCCTGACCCAGGCCCTGGACCACCGCCTGGAGCGGGTCGACGCGACGCTCCGCGGGATCGAGACCAAGAGCCCGAACTCCGGGCGCACGGTGCGGATCACGCGCATCGACGCGAGCTTCCACGACGTGCGCGTGGACGGCGGCTACAGCGGTGGCACCGCCGCCCGCGCGGACGGCGAGGTGTTCCTCTCGTACGCCGACCTGACCCGGTCCGCGCAGACGGGCGTGACGGTCGGGTACGGCGGCGCCCCGGGCAAGGTGAAGGTCACCGCCTCGGTCGCCATCTTCGGGCGGACGCTGTCCCGGAGCGTGGTGTCCACCGTCACGCTGGTCGACGGCGGGACCGTGCGCGTGCGGGCCGAGAGCGTGCCCGGTGAGGGGTTCCCCGGGCTGGAAGGCCTGATCCGCGAGAAGACGGACTTCGACCGCAGGATCAGCGGGCTGCCCGAGGGGCTGAGCCTGGGCCGGGTGACCTCGGACCGGGACGGCGTACGCGCCACGCTGACCGGCAGGAACGTCGCGCTCGGGGGCTGACGGCGGCCGCTGCGGCCCCCGGTTGCCCGGGTCTGGCCGAATAGTGAGACGCGTGGGTCCGTACCGTAGAAGAATGGCCGGTTCAGGGGGGTCCGGAGCGGCCGGACGGGTGATGGAATCCGGATTCCATCCCAAAATCCGGACGATCCTGTCTCGATATATGACACACCGGTGACAGGGCCGCCGATTCGTCCCTACGATCCATGGCTATGAAGCGACAGCAGGCGGACCTCACGAAGCGGCGGGCAGTAGACCTGTGCCGCGTCGCCGCCATGCTCTGTCGCTCGATGTGAGCGCATCCGCTCCCGTCGGCCGTAATCCGGCCCTCCCCGTGTGACCGCACCGCCCTCCCGTACCTCCGCCTCCCCGCGCAGGACGTTCCGAGCGCACCCGCACACACGCATCTCGCAGCATCCGCAGCACAGCACCGCCCGCCGCACACTGCCCCGGAGGAGAACACCATGAGCCGCAGCGACGTCCTCGTAGACGCCGACTGGGTCGAGGCCCACCTGGACGACTCGAACGTCGTCATCGTCGAGGTCGACGAGGACACGTCCGCGTACGACAAGAACCACATCAAGAACGCCGTCCGGATCGACTGGAAGCAGGACCTCCAGGACCCGGTCCGCCGCGACTTCGTGGACCAGGAGGGCTTCGAGAAGCTCCTCTCGGCCAAGGGCATCTCCAACGGCGACACCGTCGTCCTCTACGGCGGCAACAACAACTGGTTCGCCTCCTACGCCTACTGGTACTTCAAGCTCTACGGCCACCAGGACGTGAAGCTCCTCGACGGCGGCCGCAAGAAGTGGGAGCTCGACTCCCGCGACCTGGTCGACGGCTCCGAGGTCCCGCAGCGCCCGGCCACCGAGTACAAGGCCAAGGCCCAGGACACCGCGATCCGCGCCTTCCGCGACGACGTCGTGGCCGCCATCGGCAACAAGAACCTGGTCGACGTCCGTTCGCCCGACGAGTTCAGCGGCAAGCTGCTCGCCCCGGCGCACCTCCCGCAGGAGCAGTCGCAGCGCCCCGGCCACGTGCCGAGCGCCCGCAACATCCCGTGGTCGAAGAACGCCAACGACGACGGCACCTTCAAGTCGGACGACGAGCTCAAGGCGCTGTACGCCGACGAGCAGGTCGACCTGGCGAAGGACACCATCGCGTACTGCCGCATCGGTGAGCGCTCCGCGCTGACGTGGTTCGTGCTGCACGAGCTGCTCGGCCAGGAGAACGTCAAGAACTACGACGGCTCGTGGACCGAGTACGGCTCCCTCGTCGGCGTGCCGATCGAGCTCGGCGCCAACAAGTAACCCCTCTCGCTCTCTAGGACAGGACAGAGACATGTGTGGAGCGCAGGCCGGCGGCCCCGACGCCTCGACGATCAAGCCCGGTGAGACCACCATCCAGGGCCAGGTGACCAAGAACGGCGAGCCCGTGACCGGTTACGTGCGACTGCTGGACGGCGGCGGCGAGTTCACCGCCGAGGTCCCGACCTCGGCGACCGGACAGTTCCGCTTCTACGCGGCCGAGGGCGAGTGGACCCTCCGTGCGCTGGTGCCGGGCGGCACCGCGGACCGCAAGGTCGTCGTCGTGGAGACCGGCGGCGTGACGGACGTCGCGATCGCCGTCTGACCGGACGTCCCAGCGGACGTCCCAGCGGACGTCCCAGCGGACAACAGAACACCGCATGACCGGCCGGAGGGCCGTACCCCAGGGGGTTGGACGCCACTGGAACGGGGTGCGGCCCTTCGTGCCGTCCGCGGCCGGAGTCCCGGTCCGGGCCTACGCTGAAGGTATGTACGCCCGGCGCCGCCGCGCCTACTTCCTGCTGATGGGCGGATGCCTCGTCCTCTTCGTCTCCGCCTGGGCCCTGGTGCGCCTGTGGTCGGTGGAGGCCGCCGTCGCCATGTGCGTGGTCGCCATGGTCATCCCGCCCGTCGCCGCGGTGATCGCGAACCGGCGCGGCCCGGAAGACCGCTGGTGGGACGACCCCTCGGGCGACCCGAAGTCCGACGAGTGGTGGGACGAGCTGGACGGGAAGCGGCGCCCCGGCGGGGATGCCGAACCGTAATGGCGCTGACCTCACAGAGAAGGCCGGTCCCCGGACCAGTAGGCTGGGGACCGGCCCGTACCCGCCACCCGAACCCCTCCGAGGAGCACCCCGTGCTTGAGGCAGTCTTCACCTCCCTGCTGGTCCTGGTCTGCGTCGGCGTTCTCGCCTTCACCGGACTGGCCGTGAAGAAGCTGTACCAGGGTCAGCGCTGAGCAGCTGACCGCCCCGGACCCTTCCGTACCCGCACAGATCGCCTGAGCAGCCACCCATGATCCAGATCCCGTCCGACCTGAACCCGGGCCTCGTCCCCCTCGCCTTCCTCCTCGGTACCTGGGAGGGCGCGGGCGTCTTCGACTTCCCCGGTGACGAGAAGTGCAACTTCGGCCAGGAAGTCGTCTTCAGCCACGACGGCCGGGACTTCCTGGAGTACACCTCGCGCAGCTGGGTCCTCGACGCCGAGGGCAACAAGGTGCGGCCGCTGGAGTCGGAGTCCGGCTACTGGCGCATCGACAAGGACCGCAACGTCGAGATCGTGATGGTGCGCGACCAGGGCGTCGTGGAGATCTGGTACGGGCAGCTCGCCGACCAGAAGCCGCAGATCGACCTGGTCACGGACGCCGTGGCCCGGACCGCGGCCTCCGGCCCGTACAGCGGCGGCAAGCGGCTCTACGGCTACGTCAAGGGCGACCTGATGTGGGTGGGCGAGAAGGCGACCCCCGAGGTCGAGCTGCGCCCGTACATGTCGGCCCAGCTCAAGAAGGTCGTCACCCCGGAAGAGGTCGCCGAGATGGCGCGCAACCTCCCGGACATGCCGGACGACGGCATCGCCTTCTTCCGCTGAGCCCGGAAGCAGCGAAGAGAAGGGGATCGCGGAACCTCCGCGATCCCCTGTTCACTGCCTAGACTGGGGGCGTGGTGAGCACCGACTGGAAGAGCGACCTGCGGCAGCGCGGTTACCGGCTGACGCCGCAGCGGCAGCTCGTGCTCGAGGCCGTCGACGCACTCGAACACGCGACCCCCGACGAGATCCTCGTCGAGGTGCGCAAGACCGCCTCCGGCGTGAACATCTCCACGGTCTACCGGACCCTGGAGCTGCTGGAAGAGCTCGCCCTCGTCTCGCACGCCCACCTCGGGCACGGCGCGCCCACCTACCACCTGGCCGACCGGCACCACCACATCCACCTGGTGTGCCGCGACTGCACCGAGGTCATCGAGGCCGACGTGGAGGTCGCCGCGGACTTCACGGCCAAGCTGCGCGACACCTTCGGCTTCGACACGGACATGAAGCACTTCGCCATCTTCGGCCGGTGTCGCGACTGTGCCGCCGAGCACCGGACGGCTCAGTCGTAGGCTAGGCACATGACCAGCCCTTTGCTTGCCCTGCCCGGCGCCGTGGCGGCCGAAGGCCGTGACGAAGCCGTCGCCGCCCACTACGGCGATCTGTTCCGCGAGCAGCGCTCGCTCGCCGACGGACGCGGCTTCGTAGACCTGTCCCACCGCGGCGTCGTCACCGTCACCGGCCCGGAGCGGCTCAGCTGGCTGCACCTGCTGCTCACCCAGCACGTCACCGACCTGCCCCCGGGCCAGGCCACCGAGGCGCTGATCCTCTCCGCGAACGGCCACATCGAGCACGCCCTGTACCTCGTCGACGACGGCGAGACGGTGTGGGCGCACGTCGAGCCCGGCACCCAGGAGGCGCTGATCGCCTATCTGGAGTCGATGAAGTTCTTCTACCGGGTCGACGTGGCGGACCGGACCGCGGACTTCGCCGTCGTCCACCTGCCCGCCGGGTCGATCGCCGAGGTCCCCAAGGAGCTCGCCGTCCGCGAGACCGCGCACGGCCGGGACGTGTTCCTGCCGCGCGCCGGCCTGGAGGACTTCGCCCGTACGCACGGCCCGGCCGTCGGGCTGCTGGCGTACGAGGCGCTGCGCGTCGAGGCGCACCGGCCGCGGCTGGGCCTGGAGACCGACCACCGCACCATCCCGCACGAGCTGGGCTGGATCGGCACGGCCGTGCACCTCCAGAAGGGCTGCTACCGCGGCCAGGAGACGGTGGCGCGGGTCCACAACCTGGGGAAGCCGCCGCGCCGGCTGGTCTTCCTGCACCTGGACGGCAGCGAGGTGCTGCTGCCGCAGCACGGTGCGCCCGTACGGCTCGCCGCGGACGGCGAGGAGGGCCGGCAGCTCGGCTTCGTCACCACGGCGGTGCGCCACCACGAGCTGGGGCCGATCGCCCTCGCGCTGGTGAAGCGGAACGTTCCGGTGGACGCCCCGCTGCTCGTGGGTACGACGGCTGCGGCGCAGGAGGTCGTCGTCGCGCCGTAGCCGCGACCGACCGCTCCTCCCGCGTCCGCCCCCGCCTACACCCCGGTCTACACCTCGACGATGATCGTGAACGGGCCGTGGTTCGTCAGCGAGACCCTCATGTCCGCTCCGAACCGGCCCGTTTCCACGGTGGCGCCCAGTGCCCGCAGCTGTGCCACGACCTCGTCGACGAGCGGCTCGGCGACATCGCCGGGCGCGGCGGCGTTCCAGGTGGGCCGGCGGCCCTTTCGGGCGTCGCCGTAGAGCGTGAACTGCGAGATCACCAGCAGCGGCGCGTTCACGTCGCTGCAGGACTTCTCGCCGTCCAGCATGCGTACCGACCACAGTTTCCGGGCCAGCTGTGCGGCCTTCTGCGGGGTGTCCTCGTGTGTCACCCCCACCAGGACGCACAGGCCTTCGCCGACGATCTCGCCCACTGTCTCTCCGGCGACGACGACGCTCGCGCCGTCGACCCGCTGAACCACTGCTCGCATACCCCCTTGTGTAGCAGGCGTGCACCCGTCCGGGGCCGATCGGGTGGACTGCGCCTGCACCGGCACCTCGGACAGTGGCACGATGCACGCAGGTGGTGCTTCCCCTCTGCTTCCGGGCCCGGGGAGACCCCAGTCACGGGTTGAGGGGACAGATTCGTATGAGTACTTCTGGTGCCGGGCAGCCTTTCCGACCGCCTTCCGGACCCGCGGCCGCCGCTGTGGGGGCGCCGGCAGCCCTGCGGCCGCCCGCGCAGCGCACCCCGGACCGGATGGCGGCGGAGGCGGCGGCGCTCGAGCTGGGCGTGCTGCGGCTGCCGGAGCTGCGCACCCTGCGCCGCGACGCGCAGCGCGACGAGGCCGACCTCAGCTACGTGCGCCGGCTGCTCCAGGGCCGGATCGACATCCTGCGGGCCGAGGTGGCCCGGCGGACCGATCCGGAGGCGCCGGTCGTGGACCGGCTCTCCGAGATCCTCGCCGACGCGCCCTCGAGCCGCAGCGCTTCGGCCCGGCACGTCACGCTCGGCACCCCGCACAGCGAGGAGTACCGGCTGCTGGCGGCCGAGATGCTCGCAGACGTGGAGCTGTCGGACCTGGAGGCCCGTACGGACGACGAGCTGCACGACGCGATGGCCCGGCTGGTCCGCTACGAGCAGCAGGTCTCGCGGCGCCGGCAGCAGCTCCAGCGGACGACGGACGACTGCAGCGCCGAGATCACCCGCAGGTACCGTGAAGGCGAGGCACAGGTCGACGACCTGCTCGCCTGACGCTCCGGGCAGGGGCGTCCCCGCTCCTTCGTCCGGAGGCCGAGACCGATGACCCGTTCCGACGACACCAGCCCGATAGCCGGGGCCGCCACCCGGCATCCGGACGCAGCGGTTCCGCCCGTCCTCGCCGAGGTGGTGCGGTCCGGATTCACGGAGGGCGCCCACCGTGGCACGCTGGTCGTGCTGGCGGCCGACGGCTCGGTGGAGCTGGCGCTCGGCGACGTGGACCGGCCGCTCTTCCCCCGCTCCAGCAACAAGCCCATGCAGGCCGCGGCCGTGCTGCGGGCCGGGCTCCCGCTGGCCGGGGAGCGCCTCGCGCTGGCAGCCGCCAGCCATTCGGGCGAAGGCTTCCACCTGGATCTCGTACGGAAGATGCTCGCCGAGCACGGGCTGTCCGAGGCGGACCTCCAGACCCCGCCGGACCTGCCGCTCGACCCCGTCGAGGCCGAGAGCCGGCTCTCGGCCGGCGGCGGCCGGGACCGGATCACGATGAACTGCTCCGGCAAGCACGCCGCGATGCTCGCCGCGTGCGCCCGCAACGGCTGGCCGCGCGACAGCTACCTGCACCCCGAGCACCCCCTCCAGCGGCTGGTGCACGACGTCGTCGAGGAGGCCGCCGGGGAGCCGGTCGCCGCCACCGGCACGGACGGCTGCGGCGCCCCGCTGATGGCCGTCAGCCTGACCGGACTGGCCCGCGCCTACCGGCACTTCGTCCTCGCGCTCCCCGGCTCGGCCGAGCGGCAGGTCGCGGACGCCATGCGCGCGCACCCCGAGTACGTGGCCGGGACCCGGCGCCCCGACACCTGGCTGATGCGCGAAGTGCCGGGCGCCCTCTCGAAGATGGGCGCCGAGGCGGTGCAGGCGGTGGCCCTCGCGGACGGCCGCGCACTCGCCTTCAAGATCGACGACGGCTCGCCGCGCGCCCTGTCGCCGGTCCTCGCACGCGGCCTGCAACTGCTCGGCGTGGACGGGCCGGTGGTCGAACGGATCGGCGACGCGCCGCTCCTCGGCGGCGGCCGCCGGGTCGGAGAAATTCGCGTGACGTTCTGACCGGGGCGGCCGTAGCGTGGCGGGAATGAGCGCTCCCGTCACGCCCGGCATCGACGTCCGCCCGGTCTCCGAGCCCGAGATGAGGGTCTGGCTCGAGGCCGCCCACACCGGATTCCTGAGCCCGCCGACGGCCACGGACGACGACGTCGCGCAGCGACGGCGGTACGCCGATCTCGCCCGCACCCGGGGGGCGTTCGACCCGGACACCGGCCGCTGCGTGGGCACCTTCCGGTCGTTCGCGCAGAAGCTGACCGTGCCCGGCGGGGCCGAGGTGCCCGCGGACGCCATCAGCAACGTCTCAGTGCTGCCCACCCACCGCCGCCGTGGGGTGCTCAGCCGCATGATGGCGGACGACCTCGCCGACGCGAAGGCCCGCGGCGACGTCGTGGCCACCCTCATCGCGGCCGAGTACCCGATCTACGGCCGGTACGGCTTCGGTCCCGCGACCTTCCTGTCCGACTGGGAGATCGACGTCGCCCGGACCGGTCTGGACCCGGCCCGCAGCGGCCGCCCCGACTGCGGCGGGCGCATCGACTTCTCGGACGCCGCGGAAGTGCGCGCGGTCGGCCCGGAGCTGCACGAGCGGCTGCGCGCCGCCCGCCCCGGGGCCGTGGACCGCGACACCCGCTGGTGGAGCCTGAGCACCGGCCTGGAGGCGATGTCGCACCGCCCGTGGACCGAGCCGTTCTTCGTGCTCTACCGCTCGGCCGCGGGCGAGGTCGAGGGCC
Organism: Streptomyces sp. NPDC037401; assembly: GCF_055602345.1. NCBI lineage: Bacteria > Bacillati > Actinomycetota > Actinomycetes > Kitasatosporales > Streptomycetaceae > Streptomyces > Streptomyces sp. NPDC037401. The sequence continues at coordinate 23,995 of NZ_JBVJWO010000048.1, read as the reverse complement.
TGGCCGTCTACCGGGCCGACGACTCCTGGACCGACGCGAAGACCCCGCAGAACACCGCCACGGTGAAGGACCTGATCGCGGTCACCCCGGCCGCCGAGCGCGCGCTGTGGCGCTACCTGTGCTCGATCGACTGGATCCTGAAGGTCCGTACGGGCCCCCGCGCCCCCGACGACCTGCTCCCGGACCTGCTCCCCGACCCCCGGTCCGCCCGCCTGGTCTCGTACGCCGACTGGCTGTGGGTGCGGCTGCTGGACGTCGTACGGGCGCTGGAGGCGCGGACGTACGACGCGCCCGGGGAGCTCGTGCTGGAAGTCGACGACCCGGCGGGCCTGGCGGGCGGGCGCTACCGGCTCGACGCCGACGCGGACGGGAAGGCCGTGTGCACGCCGACCGGGGGGCCCGCCGACCTGCGGCTGGGCGTGAACGAGCTGAGCGCGCTGTACCTGGGTGAGGGCTCCGTGGCCCGGCTGACGGAACTGGACCGGGTGCAGGAGCTGACCGCGGGCGCCGCGGCCCGCGCCGACCTGATGTTCCGTACCGCTCGCCGGCCCTGGTGCCCGGACATCTTCTGAGCCCTTCGCAGGTGCGCGCGCCGTCACATCGGCGGGCGCCCGTGCGTCAGGGCTGTGGACCGCCCGGTCCGCCCGGCACACCCGGCCCCAGGCCCCTCGTGATGGAGAAGCGGACGATGACCCGAGAGCGTGAGTACCTGGCGGCCCGGTTCGAGGAGAACCGGGGGCACCTGCGTGCCGTGGCCTACCGGATGCTCGGATCGGTGAGCGAGGCCGAGGACGCCGTCCAGGAGGCCTGGATACGGCTGGACCGCACCGACACCAGCGACGTCGGCAACCTCGGCGGCTGGCTGACCACCGTCGTCGGCCGGGTCTGCCTCGACCAGCTGCGCGCCCGCAAGGCCCGCCGCGAGGACTCCCTGGAGGACCGGGTCCGGCTGCCCGAGCCGGTGCTGAGCCCGGAGAGCGGGCCGGACCCGGAGCAGGAGGTGCTGATCGCGGACTCCGTGGGGCTCGCTCTGCTCGTCGTACTGGAGCAGCTGGCGCCCGCCGAGCGGCTGGCGTTCGTCCTCCACGACATGTTCGGGATGCCCTTCGACGAGATCGCCCCCATCGTGGAGCGGACCCCGGCCGCGGCCCGGCAGCTGGCGAGCCGGGCCCGGCGGCGGGTACAGGGCGGCACGCCCCCGCCGGACCCCGACCTCGGCATGCAGCGCGAGGTGGTGTCGGCCTTCCAGGCGGCCGCGCGCGACGGGGACTTCGAAGGGCTGCTGGCCGTGCTGGACCCGGACGTCGTCCTGCGGGTCGACCTCGGGGCGGCGGCCGGCGGGGCCTCCAAGCTGGTGCGCGGCGCCGTGGGCGTGGCGCAGCAGGCGCTCACCTTCTCCAAGCTGGGCGCCTTCGCGCGGCGCGCCCTGGTCAACGGCGCGCCCGGCGTGGTCACGATGCCCGACGGGAAGCCGGTCGCGGTCATGGGCTTCACGGTCAGCGGCGGCAGGATCGTCGAGATCGACATCCTGGCCGACCCGGAGCGGCTGGAGCGCCTCGACCTCACGTTCCTCGACAACTGACTCCATTCGACTCATTCAACTTTCGACTTTCGACTTTCGACTAAGGTGACGGCATTTGCTTACTTCTGATCCATCTCACGTCGTTTCGGCCCTGCGGGCCGCGGGCTGTGTCTTCGCCGAGGACGAGGCCCGGCTGCTGCTCGCCGCCGCCGGTACGGGCGAGGAGCTCGCGGAGATGGTGGCGCGGCGGGCCGGTGGCCATCCGCTGGAACACGTCGTCGGCTGGGCGGAGTTCTGCGGGCTGCGGATGGCGGTGGGCCCCGGGGTGTTCGTACCGCGGCGGCGCAGCGAGTTCCTGGTGTCCCGGGCTGCGGGCGCGGCCCGGCCCGGGGCGGTGGTCCTGGACCTGTGCTGCGGGGTCGGCGCGGTCGGCGCGGCGGTGGCCGCGGCGGTCGGACCGGTCGAGCTGTACGCGGCGGACATCGAGCCGGAGGCGGTCCGCTACGCCCGGGTGAACGTGGAGGCCGCGGGCGGCCGGGTCTACGAGGGCGATCTGTACGGGCCGCTGCCGCGGGAGCTGCGCGGCCGGGTCGACGTCCTGGTGGCCAATGCCCCGTACGTGCCGACGGAGGCGATCGGGCTGCTGCCGACGGAGGCCCGGGACCACGAGCCGCTGGTGGCGCTGGACGGCGGCGCGGACGGTCTGGACGTGCAGCGCCGGGTGGTGTCCGGCTCCCTCGGCTGGCTCGCGCCGGGCGGCCGACTGCTGATCGAGACGAGCGGGCGCCAGGCACCGCACACCGCGGAGGCGTTCTCCCGGGCGGGTCTCGTGCCGGAGGTGGTGTCGTCGGAGGAGTACGCGGCGACGGTGGTCGTCGGGACCAGGACCGCCTGATGGCGTAGGTGCACGGTGGGGCGGTGGGGGTCCGGGTGTTTCAGGCGCTTCAGGCTGCGGTGGCGGGGGCCGGGGTCTCGGCCGGGGACTCGCCGGAGGCCTGCGGCGAGGGGCGCTTCAGCAGCACCAGCGCCAGGACGAAGGCACCCGCGAGCAGGGCGGAGCCGATCGCGAACGCCAGCTGGTAGCCACCTGTCAGCGCCTGGGCCGGGGTCCTGCCCAGGCCGCTCAGGTGCTCGGTCCGGGAGGCGGCGAGGGTGGACAGGACGGCGACCCCGAGGGCCATGCCGATCTGCTGGGTGGTGTTGAAGAGCCCGGAGGCGAGGCCCGCGTCGTCGTCCTGCGCGCCGGACATGCCGAGGGAGGTCAGCGCGGGCAGGGCCAGTCCGAATCCGCCCGCGAGGACCATCGCGGGGAGCAGGTCGGTGACGTAGTCGGCCTGGACGGGGAGCCGGCTGAGCAGGCCCAGCCCGACGGTGAGCAGGGCGAGCCCGGCCAGCAGGACGTTGCGCTCGCCGAAGCGGGAGTTGAGGCGGGCGGAGACGCCGAGGGAGACCGCGCCGATGACGACCGCGGCGGGCAGCATCGCGAGCCCGGTCTCGGCGGCCCCGTAGCCGCGGACCTTCTGGAGGTAGAGGGCGACCAGGATCTGGAAGGAGAACAGCGCGGCGACCATCAGCATCTGGACCAGGTTGGCGGCGGTGACGGCCCGCGAGCGGAACACGCGCAGCGGCATCAGCGGGGTCCCGGTGGTGGCCTGGCGGCGGACGAAGCCGGCGAGCAGGGCCAGCGCGAGGGTGCCGAGGCCGAGGGTGTGGGCGGAGGCCCAGCCGTACTGCTCGGCCTTGACGACGCTGTAGATGCCGAGCATCAGGCCGCCGGTGACGAGGACGGCGCCGAGCGCGTCGGCTCCGGCGGCGAGTCCCAGGCCGCGGTCGGCGGGCAGGGCGCGGACGGCGACGGCGAGCGTGGCGAGGCCGATGGGCAGGTTGATGTAGAAGATCCAGTGCCAGTCGAGGGCGTCGGTCAGCACGCCGCCGAGCACCTGGCCGAGGGAGGCCCCGGCCGCGCCCGTGAAGCTGAACACGGCGATGGCCCTGGCGCGTTCGCGGGGCCGGGTGAAGAGCGTGACGAGGATGCCGAGGCTCACGGCGGAGGCCATCGCGCTGCCGATGCCCTGGAGGAAGCGGGCGGCGATCAGGACGGCCGGATCGGTGGCGGCGCCGGCGAGCAGGGAGGCCCCGGTGAAGACGGCGGTGCCGGCGAGGAACATCCGTTTGCGGCCGATCAGGTCGCCTAGCCGCCCGGCGAGGAGCAGCAGGCTGCCGAAGGCGATCAGGTAGGCGTTGACCACCCAGCTGAGGGCTGCGGGGGAGAAGCCCAGGTCGTTCTGGATGGCGGGCATGGCGACGGTGACGATGCTGCCGTCGAGGACGGTCATCAGCATGCCGGTGGCGATAACGGCGAGAGCGGTCCGGCGGGAGTGGGCAGACATGCGGTCTCTCCTGTCCGTGAGGGCGACAGGAGAGACGTTAGCAGATAGTTTTGTTGTAGACGGGTTTTTACGGAACGGCTTTCCCCGGGGTGGGTTCCAGGGGGCGGCGCGGCCGGTCGGCGGTCGGTCTGCGGGTCGGTCCGCGGGGGCCCGCTAGCGGGACTGGCGGGCGCGGCGGGCCGGGCGGGGGCTCTCCGCGGGCGTGGCCAGGTGCCCGCCCGCGAGCAGGTTCATGGCGCGCAGGAAGGCGGCCCGGTCCTCCTCGGGGATCGCGCCGAGCGCCTCCTCGTGCACCCGGTCCACGATCTTCTGGCTCTCGAGCGCGACCCGCGCCCCCTCGTCGCTCACCGCGATGATCCGCGCCCGCCGGTCCTTGCTCGACGGCCGCCGCTCGGCCAGCCCCGCGGCCTCCAGGGCGTCCACGGTCACGACCATCGTGGTCTTGTCCATGTCGCCGATCTCGGCGAGCTGGATCTGCGTCCGCTCCTCCTCCAGGGCGTGGACCAGCACGCAGTGCATGCGCGCGGTCAGTCCGATCTCCCCGAGTGCGGCCGCCATCTGCGACCGCAGCACATGGCTGGTGTGGTCCAGCAGGTAGGAGAGGTCGGGCTCGCTGCGCGTGGGCTTCATGGCGGTCATGCCTTCAGCGTAGCCGTTCGTACCGTTCCGGATCGTCTCTAAGCGGACAGAGCCTGGAGGCCGAGCCGCTCCCGCACCCGGCTGCTCAGCAGGTCGTACTCCTCGTGGAGGCGCTTCCACTCGGAGCGCGGCGGGCGCACGACGACCGAGCCGCCGACGACGTGCTCGTGCGGCGCGAACTGCTCCCGGGTGAGGTCGACGTCGACGCCTTCGCCGAGCCGGTTCCACCAGTGGAAGTCCGTGCGCACGCCGTCCACGTGCACCTCCCCGCGGATCAGCTCGCCGCCCAGGAGGTCGTTGAGCACCATGGCGGTCACCCCGCACTGGTCCCGGGCCGGATTCGCGCCGGTCCACCGCGCCCGGAACTCCGGCGTGCAGGTGTCCGCGCCCCAACTGGCGCGTATGGCGCGCTCGATGTCGCTCAGCAGCAAGGTCATCTCCCCATGCTGCCTCCCCCCGCCGACAGTCATACTTTTGCAAGCGCCTGCTTGCAAAAGTTAGCAAGGTGCGCGAGGATCGGCGCATGGGAACGCTCAACGTCGGCAATCTCGGCGAATACCTGCGCGAGCAGCGGCGCCAGGCCCAGCTTTCGCTGCGGCAGCTGGCCGATGCGGCCGGCGTGTCCAATCCGTACCTGAGCCAGATCGAGCGGGGGCTGCGCAAGCCGAGCGCGGACATCCTCCAGCAGCTGGCCAAGGCCCTGCGGATCTCGGCCGAGACGCTGTACGTGCGCGCCGGGATACTCGACGAACGGGAAGCGGACGAGCTGGAGACGCGCGCCGTCATCCTCGCCGACCCGTCCATCAACGAGCGGCAGAAGCAGGTGCTCCTGCAGATCTACGAGTCGTTCCGCAAGGAGAACGCCCAGGAGGAAGCCGCCGGCGAAGACGGCAGCGGCACCCCCGTGGCGAGCTGAACCGCAGCACAAGAACCGCAGCACGAGAACGCGAACCGTGCACAGCACGCAGCACAGCCCAGCACCGAACCGCACCGAACTGTGATCCGGGAGGACCAGTCATGGCCATCACCGATGACCTGCGCAAGACCCTCACCGACCCCACTCCCCTCTACTTCGCCGCCGGTACGGCCGACCTCGCCGTGCAGCGGGCCAAGAAGGTCCCCGCACTGATCGAGCAGCTGCGGGCCGAGGCCCCGGCGCGCATCGAGGCCGTACGCAACACCGACCCCAAGGCCGTGCAGGAGAGGGCCAAGGAGGCCCAGGCCGCGGTCACCGCCAAGGTCACCGAGGTCATCGGCTCCCTCGACACCGACCTCAAGAAGCTGGGCGAGCAGGCCCAGGACCTCGCCCTGCGCGGCGTCGGGGTGGCCGCCGAGTACGCCGTGAAGGCGAAGGAGACCTACGACAAGGTCGCCGAGCACGGCGAGCAGACCGTGCGGCAGTGGCGCGGCGAGGCGGCCGACGAGATCGTCGAGTTCGCCGCCGTGGTCGAGGCCGACGAGAAGGCGGACCAGAAGGCCACGGGCGAGGCCGGGGCCGGCGCCGAGTCCGACGCCGCCAAGCCCGCGGCGAGGAAGCCCGTCACGCGCAAGACGGCCGCGAAGAAGACGGCTCCGGCCGCCTCCGCCGAGCCGGCCGTCGACGGCAGCTGAGCGGCCTCCCGGCCGGGCCGGGAGACGCCACGCGAACCGGGCACCCGCACGGGTGCCCGGTTCGTTGTCCTCTCAGCGGGTACCTTGGCCGCTGGGCCCGACGGCCCGGTCCATGACGACGATGACGAAGAAGCTGGTGCCGGGATGCTGATGCAGAAGTTCGACTCGCTCCTCGCGAATCTCCTGTACTTCGGGACGCTGGTGCCCGCCGTCATCGCCCTGGTCCTCGCCGCGACCGCCCGCGAGGACGCCTACCGGGCCGCCGACAAGAAGACGAAGCCGTTCTGGCTGATCATCCTCGGCATCACGGTCCTGGTGGACCTGTTCCTGGGGATGCTCTTCCTCCAGATCGCCGGTCTGATCGCGACCATCGTGTTCTTCGTGGACGTGCGGCCCGCGCTCAAGCACGTCTCGGGCGGCGGCAAGCGCCGCGGCGGGAGCAGCAGCGACGGCCCGTACGGCCCGTACAACGGCGGCCGCTAGCAGGCGGGCGGCGCGTCAGCGGCGGCCCGAGGTCCGGTCCAGCAGCACCACGGCCACGTCGTCCGTGAGCTCGCCGCCGTTCAGGCGCCGGGCCTCGGTGACGGCTGCCTCCAGCAGCGCTTCGCCGTGCAGCCCCCGCTCCAGGTGCCGGTTGATCATCTCGACCATGCCGTCCTGGCCGAGCCGTTCCCGGCCCGGTCCGATCCGGCCCTCGATCAGGCCGTCCGTGTAGAGCATCAGGCTCCACGTACCGCCCAGGTCCACCTGGCGGCGCGGCCAGCGGGCCCGCGGCAGCAGGCCGAGCGCCGGCCCGCTGTCCTCGTACGGCAGCAGCCGGGCGGCCCGCCCGGGGCGGGACACCAGCGGGGCGGGGTGGCCGGCCAGGCACAGGCCCGCGCGGCGGCCGTCGGGGGAGATGTCGACCGTGCAGAGCGTCGCGAAGATCTCGTCGTTCGGCCGCTCCACCTCCAGCACCTGCTGGAGCGTGGCCAGCAGTTCGTCACCGCACAGCCCCGCCAGCGTCAGTGCCCGCCAGGCGATCCGCAGCTCCACGCCGAGCGCCGCCTCGTCCGGGCCGTGCCCGCAGACGTCGCCGATCATGGCGTGGACGGTGCCGTCCGGGGTGCGGACGGCGTCGTAGAAGTCCCCGCCCAGCAGGGCGCGGCTGCGGCCGGGCCGGTAGCGGGCGGCGAAGCGCAGGTCCGAGCCCTCCAGCAGGGGAGTGGGCAGCAGACCGCGTTCGAGCCGGGCGTTCTCCTGGGCCCGCAGTTTCGATTCTGCAAGCTTGAACTGCGCGATGTCGGCGCGCTTGCGCTCCACGGCGTACCGGATCGCACGGCTCAGCAGCCGCCCGTCCAGCTCGTCCCGGAACAGGTAGTCCTGTGCGCCGACGCGCACGGCCTCGGCGGCGCGCTCGGCGTCCGCCTCGGAGGTCAGGACCAGCACGGCGTGGCGCGGGGCGATGCGCAGGACCTGGCGCAGGGTGGCCAGTTCGTCGGTCGCGGCCGGGGCGGCGGCGGGGGCGCCCGCTGCGGGGGCCGCGGCAGGCGGGGCTGCCGGGGCGGGTACGCCCGGCCTTCCCGGCAGGGACAGGTCCAGCAGGATGCAGTGCACGTCGTGGGTGAGCAGCCGCGCCGCCTCGGTGAGGTTCCGCGCGGTGCGGATGCGGATGCGGTTGCCTTCGGCGTCGAGCATCTCGGGGACGGTGAGACCGCCCGCCGGGTCGTCCTCGATCACCAGGAGCGTGAGGGCGTGCGGGGGCAGACCGGCCTGACCGCTCTCCACGGCCGGGGTATCCCTCTGCCGCGGTACGGGTACGGGCATCGTCTGGGTTCCTTCCCTCCCCCCGAGGGTGCGGTGGCGCACGGAACGGCACGCCACCAGACGGGGACCATAGCGGTACGGGCCGTGGAATCGGAATGGCGAAGCGGGACGAGCCACCGTCATATGCCGAAATCCCGGGGGAAAGCCCGCGAACGGGAATGACGAACATCACGCCGGGAGCCCGGCCGGTCCCCTCGGACGATACGGAGCCGTTCCGTCCGTAGCGGCACGATCCGGCACGATCCGGCGCAGTCAGGACCGGACCGGACCGTGCCGGGCGGCCGGAGCCGGGCCCGGTGCGCGCGTGCGAGCGCCGCTCCGCTACACGTCAGGCCGTACCACCGCGCGGATCGGCATCGAGCCCGCGCCCGCGATCGTCACGTGACGGCCCGGCCGCGGCGCGTGCACCATGGCGCCGTCCCCTATGTACATGCCGACGTGGCTGGCGTCGTTGAAGTAGATGATCAGGTCACCCGGGCGCATGTCCTTCACGGCCACCTTCGGCAGCAGCCGCAGCTGCTCCTGCGACGTCCGCGGGATCTGCCGGCCGGCCGCCAGCCAGGCCTGCGAGGTCAGCCCGGAGCAGTCGAACGAGTCGGGTCCCTCGGCGCCCCACACGTACGGCTTGCCGATCTGGGCCGTCGCGTACTGCACGGCCTGCTTGCCGGCCGCCGTGGCCGTGCCCTTGACGTCCTTCAGGACGCCGGTGTCGACCCACTTCTTCTGCTCGCGGTACGCCGCCTCGCGCTCCAGCTGGAGCAGCCGGGCCTTCTCCTCGGCCTCGAGCCGGTTCTCCAGCTGCTCGGCCGCCTTGATCTTTTCGTTGATCTTCTTCTTCGCGGCGTCCTTCTTGAGGCGATTGGCCTCGAGGGTCTGCCAGTGCACGCTGGCGTCCGCGGCGTACTGCTTCAAGTCGTTCTGCGTGCGGTCCAGTTCGGCGAGCAGGCCCTTCGCCGCCCGCTCGCCCTGCCGCAACAGGCCCGCGCTGTCGAGGAACTGGTTCGGGGTGTCGCTGAGGGCCAGCCTGGCGGCCGGCGGCAGGCCGCCGCCGCGGTACTGCGCCCGCGCCGCGGCGCCCGCGCGGTCCTTCAGGTCCGCGATGCGCGCCTGCCCCGCGACGATCCGCCGCGCGAGCGTGACGATCTGGTCCGACTGCCGCTTGGCCTGCTCCTCGGCGAGGTTGTACGCGTCCGTGGCCGCGGCGGCCTGGCGGTACAGCTCCTCTATCTCCTTGCGCACCTTCTCCAGGGCGACGGCGGAGACGGGCTCGGGCTGCCGGGGCTCGGCGTGTGCGAGGCCCGGCGTCGTCCCGAGCAAGGCCATCGCGCAGATGAGAGTGAGTGCGGCAGCGCCGCGCTTTCGGTTCACTGTCCCCCCAGCGAGTGTCCGGTGTGGCGGGCGACCGAACTGCCGCTCAGCCGCGCGAGCTGATTTACCGTCAGTAACCTGTGGTCGCCATCCGGGATGGTGTCATGACTCGGCGCAATGCGACAGCCCCGGTCTGGGGCTTTGTGGACGGTTCCCCCGATGTGGATACACCGTTCGCCCGTTGGCCGGACGCCGGTATGACGATGTGACCCGGACCGTCTACTTTAAGCGGGCCGCAGCGCCTCCCAGCGCACGGTCAACTCCCCTTGCCTCCAGCGCCGCTGGCCGTCCGCGAGCGGCCAGTCCACCGCGAGCGAGCGCGCCGTGCGGATCCACCGCTGCCGCGCGCCCAGCGAGGCGTACGGCGCCGCGGCCGCCCAGGCCCTGTCGAAGTCCCGCAGGAACGCGTGCACCGGCTCCCCCGGGACGTTGCGGTGGATGAGCGCCTTCGGCAGCCGCTCGGCGAGGTCCGACGGCCGTTCGAGAGAGCCCAGCCGGGTCGCGAAGGTGACCGTACGCGGCCCCTCCGGGCCCAGCGCCACCCACACGTGCCGGCGCCCGATCTCGTCGCACGTCCCCTCGACCAACAGCCCGTCCGGCGCCAGCCGCGCGCACAGCCGCTCCCACACCGCGGCCACCTGCTCCTCGTCGTACTGCCGAAGGACGTTCGCCGCCCGGATCAGCGCGGGGCGCGCCCCGCCGTCCAGCGGCACCTCGAACCCGCCGTGCCGGAACTCCAGGCCCTCGCGCTCGTACGGCTTCGCTCCCGCGACCCGGGCCGGCTCGATCTCGATGCCGACCACGCGGACCCCCGGGGCCGCCTCCCGCAGCCGGGTCAGCAGCTCCACGGCCGTCCAGGGCGCGGCCCCGTACCCGAGGTCGACGGCGACGGGCGCGTCCGCACGGCGCAGTGCGGCCCCGTGTACGGCGGCGATCCAGCGGTCCATGCGTCGCAGCCGGTTGGGGTTGGTGGTCCCGCGGGTGACCGTGCCCACGGGGCGGCCGGGGGGAGGGAGGGGGGTGCGGGGGGCCATACAGGCGAGGGTACGCGGCGGGCGCCGGCCCCCTGCGCGGAGCCGTCCCCCGCCCCGCGCACCGCACGTTCCGGGCCGTCCCCGGCACCTTCCCCCGTGCTTCCGGGCGCGCCTGCGGGAGAAAAGTTCTGCACAGTGGAATGCGGGCGAGGTCCGCCGTGGTTGGAACCACCGAGGACGGAGCCCGTTCTTCATGCGCCATGCCCGGAGTGCCCCGAGCGAGAGGACCGCTCACGTGAGTCAGTACGTGTCCCGGCTCGGCGGCCTCGGCGGCCGGATCGCCACCGGCCGCTCGACGTTCGCCGCCCCCCACACGCCCCGGCTGCGCCTTCCGGTCGGCCACCACCACCGCAAACCCCGCCGCATCGCCATGCTCAGCGTGCACACGTCGCCGCTGCACCAGCCGGGCACCGGAGACGCCGGCGGTATGAACGTCTACATCGTGGAGCTGGCCCGGCGGCTGGCCGCGATCAACATCGAAGTCGAGATATTCACGCGGGCCACGGCCGGCGGGCTGCCGCCCGTGGTCGAGCTGGCGCCCGGCGTGCTCGTGCGGCACGTCGACGCGGGCCCGTACGAGGGCCTGGCCAAGGAGGAGCTGCCCGCCCAGCTGTGCGCCTTCACCCACGGCGTGATGCAGGCCTGGGCTGGACACCGGCCCGGCTACTACGACCTGGTGCACTCCCACTACTGGCTCTCCGGCCACGTCGGCTGGCTCGCGGCCGAGCGCTGGGGCGTGCCCCTCGTCCACGCCATGCACACCATGGCCAAGGTCAAGAACGCCGCTCTCGCCGAGGGCGACACCCCCGAGCCGGCCGCCCGGGTGATCGGCGAGACCCAGATCGTGTCGGCCGCGGACCGGCTCATCGCCAACACCGCCGAGGAAGCCGACGAACTCGTCCGGCACTACGACGCGGACCCGGCCAAGGTCGCGGTGGTCCACCCGGGTGTCAACCTCGACCGGTTCACGGTCGGCGACGGCCGCGCCGCCGCCCGGGCCCGCCTGGGGCTGCCCCAGGACGCCCTGGTCCCGCTCTTCGCCGGCCGCATACAGCCGCTGAAGGCCCCCGACGTGCTGCTGAAGGCGGTGGCCGAGCTGGTCGCTCAGGACCCGGCGATGCGGCGGCGCCTGGTGGTGCCGGTGGTCGGCGGCCCGAGCGGCAGCGGGCTCGCCAAGCCGGAGGGCCTCCAGAAGCTCGCCGCCCGCCTGGGCATCGCGGACCTCGTGCGCTTCCAGCCCCCGGTCGGCCAGGACCAGCTGGCGGACTGGTTCCGCGCGGCGTCGGTGCTCGTCATGCCCTCGTACAGCGAGTCGTTCGGGCTGGTGGCCATCGAGGCGCAGGCGACGGGCACGCCCGTGCTCGCCGCCGAGGTCGGCGGCCTGCCGGTCGCGGTCAACGACGGCGTCACCGGCTTCCTCGTCCCCGGCCACGACCCGGTGGACTACGCCCGCCGGCTCAGGCGCTTCGTGGACGAACCGGGGCTCACGGAGCGGATGGGCGCGGAGGCGGCCCGGCACGCGCAGTTCTTCGGCTGGGACACGGCCGCGAGCGCCACGGCGGACGTGTACACGGGGGCGATGCTGGACCACCGCCGTCGCGTACGCTCCCACCATGGCTGAGGTCACGAAGATCGAGCAGGTCGCGCAGGTCGTCGAGAGCACCCTGAACGACGCCGAGCTGGAGTGGGAGAGCCCGGAGCCGGGCTCGTACGTCGTCAAGCTGCCGGGCACCCGGAAGCTGTCCACGACCTGCTCGCTGCTGGTCGGCCGGCACTCGCTGTCCCTCAACGCCTTCGTGATCCGCCATCCGGACGAGAACGAGTCCGGCGTGCACCGCTGGCTGCTGGAGCGCAACCTGAAGCTGTACGGCGTGAGTTACGCCGTCGACCAGCTGGGCGACGTCTACCTGGTCGGCAAGCTCCCGCTGTCGGTGGTCACCCCGCAGGAGCTGGACCGGCTCCTGGGCTCGGTCCTGGAGGCCGCCGACGGAGCCTTCAACTCCCTCCTGGAGCTGGGCTTCGCGACGGCCATCCGCAAGGAGTACGCCTGGCGCGTCTCGCGGGGCGAGTCCACCCGCAACCTGGACGCCTTCAAGCACCTGACGGAGCGTCCGGCGGCGGACGCCTCCTAGGCGTCCGGCGGACGCCTAGGAGGCGTGCTCGGCGGCGGGGGCCGCGTCCGGGACGGCGGCCGGAGCCGGAGCGGAGGGCCGTACGGTTTCCGTCCCTCCGGGCAGGCTGCGCATCAGCAGCCAGTACCCGACGCCCGCCAGCGTGCCCAGTACGGCCGTCGCGCCCCACAGCCAGTCGGCTCCGAACCGGTCGATGACCGTACCCGCAAGCAGCGGTGCGACCAGGGACGCCACCGCCCACGACATCGTGTACACGCCCTGGTAGCGGCCGCGTCCGTGGACCGGGGACAGCCGGACGACCAGGCTCATCTGGGTCGGCGAGTTCACGATCTCGGCGAGGGTCCAGACGCAGACCGTGAGGGCGTAGACGGCGAGCGAGCCGGCGAACGCCGTCAGGCCGAACCCGTACCCGGCGAGCAGGGCTGACACCACCAGGAGCCGCTGCGGGTCGCGGTGCTCGATGAAGCGCGTGACCGGGATCTGGAGCGCGACGATCAGCACGCCGTTCACGGCGACGACGAGGCCGTAGTCGGCGGGGGAGAAGCCTGCCGAGCCCATGGCCACCGGCAGGCCGACCGAGCCCTGGGTGAAGATCAGCGAGATGAGGAAGGACAGCGCGACGACGCCCATGAAGCGGCCGTCGCGCAGGACCGTGCCGAGCCGGACGTCCGCTTCCTTCGCGGCCGCGTCCGCCGACTTCTGCGGGCGGGACTCGGGGAGCTTGAGGTACACGAGGACCGCGCAGACCAGGGTCAGCGCCGCCTCGCCGAGGAAGCCCGCGAGGTAGCTGTACTCGGCGATGAAGCCGGCGGCCGTCGCGCTGACCGCGAAGCCGAGGTTGATCGCCCAGTAGTTCAGGGCGAAGGCCCGCACCCGGTCCTCGGGCCGCACGATGTCGGCCATCATCGCCTGCACGGCGGGGCGGGAGGCGTTCGAGGTCATGCCCACGAGCAGGGCGACGGCGGCGATCGCCGCCGGGTGGTGCATGAAGCCGAGCAGCGCCACCGAGAAGGCCGTCGACGCCTGCGCGGCCAGCAGGGTGGGGCGGCGGCCGAGCCGGTCGGTCATGACGCCCGCGACGAGCGAGGAGATCACGCCGCCGAGCCCGTGGAGGGCGACCACCAGTCCCGCGAACGAGGCCGAATAGCCCCGGTCCAGGGTCAGGTACAAGGTCATGAACGTCGCGACGAAGGCCCCGAGCCGGTTGACCAGGGTGCTCGTCCACAGCCACCAGAACTCGCGGGGGAGCCCGGAGACGCTCTCGCGCACCGCTCTCTTCAGTCGGGCAGTGGACATGCGGAATCCCCCGTGGATGTAAGTGGTGACAAGCCGATCGGCACATTACGCGCGTGGGTGGGGGAGGCGCCACCGAATTCGCCCGCGCACCCCGCCCGCGGGGGCACCCGCGACGCGCGGGCGGCCTGCGGCGTCCATTACGCTCGTACGCATGGCCGACGCACCGTACAAGCTGATCCTCCTCCGCCACGGCGAGAGCGAATGGAACGCGAAGAACCTGTTCACCGGCTGGGTGGACGTCAATCTCAACGAGAAGGGCGAGAAGGAGGCGGTCCGCGGCGGTGAGCTGCTCAAGGACGCCGGCCTGCTCCCCGACGTGGTCCACACGTCCCTCCAGAAGCGCGCGATCCGCACCGCGCAGATGGCGCTCGAGTCCGCCGACCGCCACTGGATCCCGGTCCACCGCTCCTGGCGTCTGAACGAGCGCCACTACGGCGCCCTCCAGGGCAAGGACAAGGCCCAGACGCTCGCCGAGTTCGGCGAGGAGCAGTTCATGCTGTGGCGCCGCTCGTACGACACCCCGCCGCCGGCCCTCGAGGACGGCACCGAGTTCTCCCAGTCCGAGGACCCGCGCTACGCGTCGATCCCGCCGGAGCTGCGCCCGAAGACCGAGTGCCTCAAGGACGTCGTCGTCCGCATGCTGCCGTACTGGTACGACGGCATCGTCCCGGACCTCCTGGCCGGCCGCACCGTCCTGGTCGCCGCGCACGGCAACTCCCTGCGCGCGCTGGTCAAGCACCTCGACGGCATCTCGGACGAGGCCATCGCCGGCCTGAACATCCCGACCGGCATCCCCCTCGCGTACGAGCTGGACGAGAACTTCAAGCCCCTCAACCCGGGCGGCACCTACCTCGACCCGGAGGCCGCCGCGGCCGCCATCGAGGCCGTCAAGAACCAGGGCAAGAAGTAACCCTGACGCACTCAAGAGCCCCCCACCTGCCGGTTCTCGGTGGGTGGGGGGCTCTTGCGTGCGCGGTGGTGCGGGTCAGCCGCCGCATTGGCAGGGGGCGCCGGACTGGCAGCCGCAGCCGCAGCCCGAGCCGCACCCGCATGCGGCGAGGAGGGGGAGGCGCAGCGGCTCCGACGGCTGCTGCTGTTCCTGCTCCGGGGTGATGGGTACGGGGGAATCGGCCATGGTTCCTCCTCGGCAGGCGGACGCGACGTACCGCCTCGCCCCATTGATGCCCAGCCGCGCAGGCGCGTCAACGGCGCATTGGGTCAGACGTTCTCGACCGGCGCCTGGAGCTCGTCCGCGTGCTCGCCCGTCACCAGGTACACCACGCGCTTGGCCACCGAGACCGCGTGATCGGCGAAGCGCTCGTAGTAGCGGCCCAGCAGCGTCACGTCGACGGCGGTCTCGATGCCGTGCTTCCAGCGGTCGTCCATCAGGTGCTGGAAGAGGGCCCGGTGCAGGGTGTCCATCTCGTCGTCGTCCTGCTCCAGCTGGAGCGCGAGGTCGACGTCCTTGGTGATGATGACCTCCGCCGCCTTCGCCATCAGGCGCTGCGCGAGCTGGCCCATCTCCAGGATGGTCGCGTGCAGGTCCCGCGGCACGGCCGTGTCGGGGAAGCGCAGGCGGGCGAGCTTGGCCACGTGCTGGGCCAGGTCGCCGGAGCGCTCCAGGTCCGCGCTCATGCGCAGCGAGGTCACGACGATGCGCAGGTCGGTGGCGACGGGCTGCTGGCGGGCCAGCAGGGCGATGGCCCGGGCCTCCAGGTCGTGCTGGAGATCGTCGACCTTCTGGTCCGCGGCGATCACGTTTTCGGCAAGGTTCAGGTCGGCGTCGAGCATGGCCGTGGTGGCCCGCCCGATCGCCGAGCCGACGAGGCGGGCCATCTCGACCAGGCCCTCGCCGATCGAGTCCAGTTCCTCGTGGTACGCGTCCCGCATGGGTGTCCCTCTCTGTATCTACCGGGGCCTGTCTCGCCCCGGGGCCGGGGGCTCGGACCCCCACGCTCCCACGGTGCGGGCCCGACGCGTCGGACTCCGGCACCTCAAGTGAATCAGCACAGTCGCCACGGTGAACTCTGGGCGACGACTGTTCGAGGTGCCACCCGAACGGCTGTGGAACTGTCGTCGCGCCTGCTTAACCTGGATGCATGGACGTGAACGCGGCGGTCGCCGCAGCGGCTGCGATCGCCGGGTTGTGCACCGGTGTCATCGCCATGCTGGCGTTCCGCTGGAGCGAGCGCGACCAGGCCCGCCCCACCCGGAGTGCCATGCGCCCCGACATCAATGCAGTACTGCCGCCGGGCGTGGACACGGTGCTCTCCGTGCTCCGCTCCTCGGCCGTGGTGCTGGACGAGGCCGACAGCGTCGTCAAGGCCAGCTCGGCGGCGTACGCCCTCGGGCTGGTGCGCGGCGGGAAGCTCGCCGTGGAGCCCATGCTCCACATGGCGCGCGACACCCGCAGAGACGGGGAGATACGACAGGTCGAGCTGGACCTGCCCCGGCGCGGCACCGGCCGCGGCGAGGCCCTCGCGGTCTCGGCGCGGGTCGCCCCCCTGGGATCCCGGCTGGTGCTGCTGCTGGTCGAGGACCTCACCGAGGCCCGCCGCATCGAAGCGGTGCGCCGCGACTTCGTCGCGAACGTGTCCCACGAGCTGAAGACGCCCGTGGGAGCGCTCTCCCTGCTCTCGGAAGCGGTCATGGACGCCTCCGACGACCCCGAGGCGGTCATCCGCTTCGCCGGCCGGATGCAGATCGAGGCGACCCGCCTCACCAATCTGGTCCAGGAGCTCATCGACCTCTCCCGGGTGCAGAACGACGACCCGCTGGAGGACGCCGAGCCCGTACGGGTCGACACACTGGTCGCGGAGGCCATAGACCGCTGCCGGCACACCGCGTCGACCAAGCAGATCACCATGGCCGCGGGCGGCACCGCCGACCTGCGGGTCTGGGGCAACCGCGGGCAGCTCGCGGCCGCCCTCGGCAACCTGGTCGAGAACGCCGTCAACTACAGTCCGGCCCGCACCCGTGTGGGCATAGCCGCCCGCCGGGTGGCCGCACCCGGCGGAGACTTCATCGAGGTCGCGGTGACCGACCAGGGCATCGGCATCCCGGAGAAGGACCGGGAGCGGATCTTCGAACGCTTCTACCGGGTGGACCCCGCCCGCTCCAGGGCCACGGGCGGTACGGGCCTCGGCCTCGCGATCGTCAAGCACGTGGCCGCCTCGCACGGCGGCGAGGTAACGGTGTGGAGCTCCGAAGGCCAGGGTTCCACCTTCACCCTGAGGCTGCCGGAGGCGGCGGACCAGCGCGGGCGCTCGAACGGTCTGCACGGCTCCCACGGCTCCACGGCCCCGGCCGCCGTAGACGGCTCACACAACTCGAACAGCGCAAACGGCTCACACGGCTCTTCGGGCCTGCATTCCGGAACGGCCATCACCGCTCGCTCCGTGCTTGAAACTGAACCAGTCATCCCTGCCCCGGAGGTCCTTCCGTGACCCGAGTTCTCGTCGTCGAGGATGAGGAATCCTTCAGCGACGCCCTGTCCTACATGCTCCGCAAGGAGGGCTTCGAGGTCGCCATCGCCGCGACCGGGCCCGACGGCCTGGACGAGTTCGAGCGCAACGGCGCCGACCTGGTCCTGCTCGACCTGATGCTGCCCGGCCTGCCGGGCACGGAGGTCTGCCGGCAGCTGCGCGGCCGCTCGAACGTGCCCGTGATCATGGTGACCGCCAAGGACAGCGAGATCGACAAGGTGGTCGGGCTGGAGATAGGAGCCGACGACTACGTCACCAAGCCCTTCTCCTCGCGGGAGCTGGTCGCCCGCATCCGCGCGGTCCTGCGCCGCCGCGGCGAGCCGGAGGAGGTCACCCCCGCGGCCCTGGAGGCCGGACCGGTCCGCATGGACGTGGACCGGCACGTGGTCACCGTCGCGGGTGCGAAGGTCGACCTCCCGCTGAAGGAGTTCGACCTGCTGGAGATGCTGCTGCGCAACGCCGGCCGCGTCCTCACCCGCATGCAGCTCATCGACCGGGTCTGGGGCGCGGACTACGTCGGCGACACCAAGACCCTGGACGTCCACGTGAAGCGCCTGCGCGCCAAGATCGAGCCGGACCCGGGCGCCCCGCGCTACCTGGTCACGGTCCGCGGACTCGGCTACAAGTTCGAGCCGTAAACACCCGTGAACGGCTGTAAACCCGTGAACGGCCGCAGACAGCCGTGAGCGGCCCCGGACCGGCGTGACGTACACGGAGGGCCCCACCCGATCGGGTGGGGCCCTCCGCGTACGTACGGACTGCTGCGGGTCAGTGACCGGCGCTGGCCGAGGCCGAGCCCGAGGGGGCGCCCGACGGGGTGCCGGACGGCGTGCCCGAGGGGGTGCCGGACGGGCTGGCGGAGGCGGAGGCGGCCGGGACGGGGGCCGGGCCGAAGGCCTCGAAGTAGCCCTCGGCCGGCACGACGAACGCGGCCAGCTGGACGTCGCCGGTCTTGCTCAGCTTGAACAGCACGTCCTGCGCGTCGCCGTCCTTGACGGCCTCGCGGCCGTCCTCGATGACGGCGGAGGCGTTGCCCTTGCCGCCCAGGACCACGGAGCCGCCGGCGGGCACGGTGATCTTTCCGGAGCCCTGCGCCGGGGTCAGCTTCACGGTGCCGGTGCCGCCCGGCAGGGTGATGGAGTCGAGGGTCTGCGCCTCGGTGCCGGCGTTGAAGAGCGTGGCCGAGACGACGGCCGGGCCTTTGGCGTCCTTCTCGGGCTGCGTGATGACCAGGGCGTTCTGGATCTTGATGTCGCCCTTGGTGGTCGCCGCGTTGTCCGGCTTGATCTGCAGGGTCTGCGCGTCGTTGCCCGCCGCGCAGGCGGCGAGCGATCCGATCGAGAACACGATGGCGGCGGCGGCGAGGGCGCCGCGTCGAAGGGTCCGGCTCACGGCGGCGGCATCTCCTAGGACGTACGTACGGACTTGGCAGGTCGGGGGCTCCGCCGGGGAGGTAAAGCCGCCCTAAGGGTGTGTCAGCGGGCTTAGGTTACCGAGCCGCCGCCCCGCCCCCGCACCCGACCCTCCGCGCAGTGCGGCCCGCCTCCCGCGCGGCCCGGCGATCTTGCATTCCGTGCCGCGTTCACATATCGCGCCACAAAACGCCGGTGATCAATTTCCGGCCGTCCGCCGATCGGCTTCGAGACCGACTTCCCGAGCGGCTTCCGGCTGCTTCAAGGTCGGCTTCCCCGTCGTTCCCCGTTCGCTTCCCGGCCACCTTCCGGACCGGCCCGTTATTCCACCGAACCCCGACGGATGATCAATTCCGGATTGAGCCGGAAGGCGCTCCGTACGGGTGGTCGCCAGTCGAACGGAGTAGTTCGGTTTCTCCTCTTCGAACCCGGCAAAACGGGACGTACATCACAGCCTCGGGGTCGCCCGGGAGGTGTAGCGTGGTCGTTTCGCCCCGTGCCGACAGCCGCTCCGACCTGCGAATACCCCCCTCCGGAAGCCCGTCGCAGCACGTTCGTGTCGCTGTTGTCAAGCCCTGAGATAGGCCCTGACCTGCGAAAACGCCATTCATAACAGTCAGTTCTCGTGTTACCCTGGATAGCCACGGAAGGGGTACCTGTCACATGACGTTCAAGGTTGGCGACACCGTGGTCTATCCCCATCACGGGGCCGCGCTGATCGAGGCCATCGAAACTCGCCAGATCAAAGGCGTGGACAAGACCTACTTGGTGCTCAAGGTCGCCCAGGGCGACCTGACGGTTCGTGTGCCTGCGGACAATGCGGAGTTCGTCGGCGTTCGCGATGTAGTCGGCCAGGACGGGCTGGACCGGGTCTTCGAGGTGCTGCGTGCACCGTACGCCGAGGAGCCGACGAACTGGTCTCGTCGCTACAAGGCAAATCTGGAGAAGCTCGCCTCGGGCGATGTCATCAAGGTTGCGGAAGTCGTCCGTGACCTGTGGCGTCGTGAGCGCGAGCGCGGGCTTTCGGCGGGCGAGAAGCGCATGCTCGCGAAGGCGCGTCAGATCCTGGTGAGCGAGCTCGCGCTCGCCGAGAACACCAACGAGGACAAGGCCGAGGCCCTCCTCGACGAGGTCCTCGCGTCCTGACGCGAGGTGCACTCAACAGTCGTGCCGCGGTGCCCGATAACGGGCCTCTCCCCATAGAGAGGCTGCTGTTGCCGGGCGCTGCGGCATGTCTGTACCTCCATGCTTCCGCACCCGGATGGCGTGCCGGGCCCGGGCCGCCTGCTCGACCGGTCGTCACGGAAGGGGCCCCGGTCGGGGCGTCGTGCCCGGCCCGTTCAGGCCATACCCATGTCGGCCGAAGGCACAAACCTGGCCGCCCACCGCTGTCTCTGCCCGGAGCTACCGATGTCTGACGAATCGCGTCCCCACCGTACCGCCGCGGTCATCCCCGCGGCCGGCCGCGGGGTACGCCTGGGCCCCGGCGCCCCCAAGGCGCTGCGCACCCTCGGCGGCGTTCCCATGCTGATCCACGCCGTCCGCGCCATGGCCCGCTCCCGCGCCGTCGCACTGGTCGTCGTGGTCGCCCCGCCGGACGGCGCCGCCGAGGTCAAGAACCTCCTCGACGAGCACGCCCTCCCCGAGCGCACCGACTTCCTCGTCGTGCCCGGCGGGGACACCCGCCAGGAGTCCGTACGGGCCGGCCTGGACGCGCTCCCCGAGTCCATCACCTCCGTGCTGATCCACGACGCGGCCCGCCCGCTCGTCCCCGTCGACACCGTGGACGCCGTCATCGAGGCCGTCCGCGACGGCGCGCCCGCCGTGGTGCCCGCGATGCCGCTCGCCGACACCGTCAAGGAGGTCGAGCCGCAGACCGGCGGTGCCCCCGAGCCGGTCGTCGCCACCCCCGAGCGGGCCCGGCTGCGCGCCGTACAGACCCCGCAGGGCTTCGACCTGGCCACCCTGGTCCGCGCGCACGAGACCATCGCCGTCAACGGCGAGGGCGCCACCGACGACGCCGGAATGGTGGAAAAGCTCGGCGTGCCCGTCGTCCTCGTGCCCGGCCACGAGGAAGCCTTCAAGGTCACCCGTCCGCTGGACCTCGTACTCGCCGAGGCCGTACTCGCCCGAAGGAGGGCCACCGATGCCTACTGACCGACCCCTGATCCCCCTGGTCGGCATCGGCACCGACGTGCACGCCTTCGAGCAGGGCCGCGAGCTGTGGTGCGCCGGCCTGCTCTGGGACGAGGCGGAGAGCGGCGGCTACGGGCTCGCCGGGCACTCCGACGGCGACGTGGCCGCCCACGCAGCCTGCGACGCGCTCTTCTCCGCGGCCGGGGTCGGCGACCTCGGCGCGCACTTCGGCACCTCCCGCCCCGAGTGGTCCGGCGCCTCGGGTGTCACCCTCCTCGCGGAGGCCGCCCGGATCGTCCGCGCCGAGGGCTTCGAGATCGGGAACGTATCCGTGCAGGTCATCGGGGTACGCCCGAAGATCGGCAAGCGGCGCGACGAAGCTCAGAAGGCACTCGGCGCGGCCGCCGGCGCGCCCGTCTCCGTCTCCGGGACCACCACCGACGGGCTGGGCCTGACCGGCCGGGCCGAGGGCCTGGCCGCCCTCGCCACCGCGCTCGTCTACCGCCCCTCCGAGGCCTGAGCCGCGGCACTTCGGCAACAAAGCGCCCCGCGTCCCGCAAAGGGTCGCGGGGCACTGCCACAGGCCCACTACCCTTGATGCCGTGACTATTCGCCTGTACGACACCAGCGCCCGGCAGATCCGCGACTTCACCCCGCTCGTGCCGGGCTGCGTCTCGATCTACCTCTGTGGCGCGACCGTGCAGGCCGCCCCGCACATCGGGCACATCCGGTCCGGCCTGAACTTCGACATCATGCGCCGCTGGTTCGCGTACCGCGGCTACGAGGTCACCTTCATCCGCAACGTCACCGACATCGACGACAAGATCATCGCGAAGTCGGCCGAGCAGAACCGCCCGTGGTGGTCGATCGGCTACGACAACGAGCGCGCGTTCAACGACGGCTACACCGCCCTCGGCTGCCTGCCGCCCACGTACGAACCGCGCGCGACCGGGCACGTCACCGAGATGGTCGAGATGATGCGCGGCCTGATCGAGCGCGGCCACGCGTACGAGTCCGACGGCAACGTCTACTTCGACGTCCGCTCGTTCCCGGGCTACCTGAGCCTGTCCAACCAGGAGCTGGACAACCTGCTCCAGCCGTCCGGCGAGGGCGAGACCGGCAAGCGCGACCCGCGTGACTTCGCCATGTGGAAGTCCGCCAAGCCCGGCGAGCCCTCCTGGGAGACGCCGTGGGGCCGCGGCCGCCCCGGCTGGCACCTCGAGTGCTCCGCGATGGCGCACAAGTACCTCGGCGAGGCCTTCGACATCCACGGCGGCGGCATCGACCTGATCTTCCCGCACCACGAGAACGAGATCGCCCAGGCCCAGGCCTTCGGCGACGCGTTCGCCGCGTACTGGGTGCACAACGCCTGGGTCACCATGAGCGGCGAGAAGATGTCGAAGTCGCTCGGCAATTCCGTCCTCGTCTCCGAGATGGTCCGGAACTGGCGCCCGATCGTCCTGCGCTACTACCTCGGCACCCCGCACTACCGCTCGATGATCGAGTACAGCGAGGAGGCGCTGCGCGAGGCCGAGTCCGCCTTCGGGCGCATCGAGGGCTTCTGCCAGCGCGTGACCGAGCTCGCCGGCAAGACCGTCGACCCGGCCGCCGAGGTCCCGCTCGCCTTCGCCGAGGCCATGGACGACGACATGGGCGTCCCGCAGGCCCTCGCGATCGTCCACACCACCGTCCGCCAGGGCAACAGCGCTCTGGCCGCGGACGACAAGGAAACCGCCGTGGCCCGCCTCGCCGAGGTGCGTGCCATGCTCGGCGTCCTCGGCCTCGACCCCTTCGACCCCCAGTGGGCCGGCGGAGAGGGCGACCGCGGCGAGGAGCTCCACGGGGCCGTCGACACCCTCGTCCGGCTGGTCCTGGACCAGCGCGAGTCCGCCCGGGCCCGCAAGGACTGGGCCACCGCCGACGCCATCCGCGACCAGCTGAACCAGTCCGGGCTGGCCATCGAGGACAGCCCGTCCGGCCCGCGCTGGTCCCTCGGGCCGCGCTGACCCCGGGCAGCCGAGTTTGGTGGCCGCCCGGCGCTCCGGGCGGCACACTCTTCATACGTACGTATCGCAGTACCAACGAAAACAGGTAGAGGTCATGGCCGGGAACAGCCAGCGCAGGAACCGCCGCACGTCCAACAAGAAGGGCGCCACGGTCGGCAGCGGTGGCCAGCGGCGCAAGGGCCTGGAGGGCCGCGGCCCGACGCCCAAGGCCGAGGACCGCAAGGGCCACAAGGCCTTCCGCGTCTCCAACGCCATGGCCCGGCAGGCCGCCAAGCGCCGCCCGGCCCCCCGCCGCGGCGGCCCCAAGGGCACGAGCGAGATGGTCGTCGGCCGCAACCCGGTCTTCGAGGCCCTGCGCGACGGCGTCCCGGCCACCACGCTCTACGTCCAGCAGTTCATCGACAACGACGAGCGCGTCCGCGAGGCCCTCGCCCTCGCCCAGGCCCGCGGCAACATCAACCTGATGGAAGCGCCGCGCCCCGAGCTCGACCGGATGACGAACGGCCTCAACCACCAGGGCCTGGTCCTCCAGGTCCCGCCGTACGAGTACGCGCACCCGGAGGACCTCACCGCCGAGGCCTACGACAACGGCCAGGACCCGCTGATCGTCGCCCTCGACGGCGTCACCGACCCGCGCAACCTGGGCGCCATCGTCCGCTCCGTCTCGGCCTTCGGCGGCCACGGCGTGGTCATCCCCGAGCGCCGCGCCGCGGGCATGACGGCCGGTGCCTGGAAGACCTCCGCCGGCACCGCGGCCCGCACCCCCGTCGCCCGGGTCACCAACCTGACCCGCGCCCTCCAGGAGTACAAGAAGGCCGGCATCGCCGTCGTCGGCCTCGCCGCCGAGGGCACGCACGAGGTCCAGGACCTGGAGGCGCTGGGCGGCCCGGTCGTCATCGTCGTCGGCTCCGAGGGCAAGGGCCTGGGCCGCCTGGTCGGCGAGACCTGCGACTTCCTGGTCCGCATCCCGATGCCGGGCGGCGCAGAGTCGCTGAACGCCGGTGTCGCCGCGGGCGTCGTGCTCTACGAAGCGGCCCGCCGCCGCGCCTGAACACCGTGAGAACCGGGGGGGGGGGGGGGGGGGGGGGGGGGGGGGGGGGGGGGGGGGGGGGGGGGGGGGGGGGGGGGGGGGGGGGGGGGGGGGGGGGGGGGGGGGGG
>NZ_JBVJWO010000047.1:0-59202 GCF_055602345.1 Streptomyces sp. NPDC037401 | reverse complement strand
CGAGGTCCGCATCACCGCCGACCTGGCCGCCGGCAGCGAGTCCGCCGTGATCTGGGCCAACGACCTCACCGCCGAGTACGTCCACGAGAACAGCGCCTATTCCTCATGAGCCCTGCCCGGAAGCACACCGCCCTGCCCAAGGCACAGATCCTCATCGAGGCCCTGCCCTGGCTGACCCGGCACAACGGCCGGACCGTCGTCATCAAATTCGGCGGCAACGCCATGATCGACGACGAGCTGAAGGCCGCCTTCGCCCAGGACGTGGTCTTCCTGCGGCACGCCGGCCTCAAGCCGGTCGTCGTGCACGGCGGTGGCCCGCAGATCAACGCCCAGCTCGAAAAGCAGGGCCTGGCCAGCGAGTTCAAGGCCGGCCTGCGCGTCACCTCCGAAGCGGCCATGGACGTCGTACGCATGGTCCTCGCCGGACAGGTCCAGCGCGAACTGGTCGGGCTGCTCAACCAGAACGGCCCGCTCGCCGTCGGCATGACCGGCGAGGACGCCCACACGATCACCGCCGTCAGGCACATGCCCGAGATCGACGGCGAGCTCGTCGACATCGGCCGCGTCGGCGAGATCACCGCCATCGACACCGGCGCCATCGAGGCCTTGCTCGACGACGGCCGGATCCCGGTGATCTCGTCCATCGCGCGCAGCGCCGACGACAACCACGTCTACAACGTCAACGCCGACACCGCGGCCGCGGCGCTCGCCGCAGCGCTCGGCGCCGAGACCCTGATGGTCCTCACCGACGTCGAGGGCCTGTACGCCGACTGGCCGCACAGCGACGAGGTCATCAGCCAGCTCACCGCCTCCCAGCTGGAGCGGCTGCTGCCCGAGCTGTCGAGCGGCATGGTCCCCAAGATGGAGGGCTGCCTGCACGCCGTCCGCAACGGCGTCCGCACCGCGCGCGTGATCGACGGACGGGTCCAGCACTCCATCCTGCTGGAGATCTTCACGGACGAAGGAATCGGCACGATGGTCGTGCCCGACGCACACGATGGGGGAGAGGAATGACCGGGACGACGGCCGGCAACGGAAACAAGGCCTACGCGCGGCGCTGGCAGGACGCGCTCACCGACAACTACGGCACCCCCGCCGTGGCCCTGGTGCGCGGCGAGGGCGCCCGGGTCTGGGACGCCGACGGCCGCGAGTACACCGACCTGGTCGGCGGCATCGCGGTCAACGCCCTGGGCCACGCCCACCCGGCCGTGGTGAGCGCCGTGTCCGGCCAGATCGCCACCCTCGGGCACGTCTCCAACCTGTACGCCTCCGAGCCGGTCGTCGCGCTCGGCGAGCGGATCCTCCAGCTCTTCGGCCGCCCCGGCAGGGTGTTCTTCTGCAACTCCGGTGCAGAGGCGGTCGAGGCCGCCTTCAAGATCGGTCGGCTGACCGGGCGGACCCGTATGGTCGCCACCCGGGGCGGCTTCCACGGCCGGACCATGGGCGCGCTCGCGCTCACCGGCCAGCCGAAGAAGCAGGAGCCGTTCCTGCCGCTGCCGGGCGAGGTCACCCACGTCCCGTACGGAGACGCGGAGGCCCTGCGGGCCGCCGTCACCGAGGACACCGCCCTCGTGATCATCGAGCCGCTGCAGGGCGAGAACGGCGTCGTCGTACCGCCCGCCGGCTATCTGCGCGCGGCCCGCGAGATCACCCGAGCCACCGGCACCCTGCTCGTGCTCGACGAGGTGCAGACCGGCATCGGGCGGTGCGGCCAGTGGTTCGAGCACCAGGCCCACGACGGCGTCGAGCCGGACCTGGTCCTGCTGGCCAAGGGCCTCGGCGGCGGGTTGCCGATCGGTGCGACCGTGGCCTTCGGCCCGGCGGCCGACCTGCTGCAGCCCGGCCAGCACGGCACCACCTTCGGCGGCAACCCGGTCGCCTGCGCCGCCGGCCTGGCCGTGATCGAGACCATCGCCGCCGACGGCCTCCTCGACCGCGTCAAGGAGACCGGGGAGCGCATCCGGAGCGGAATCGAGGCCGCAGGGCATCCGCTGGTCTCCCACGTCCGTGGCGCGGGCCTTCTGCTGGGTATCGTGCTGACCGAGCCCCTCGCGCCACAGGCGCAGCAGGCGGCTCAGGATGCCGGCTTCCTTGTCAACGCGCCCGCCCCCGACGTCGTACGGCTCATGCCGCCGTTCGTACTGACCGAGGCGCAGGCGGACGCATTCGTACGGGCCCTGCCCGGCATCCTCGACGCAGCCAGCGGGGACGGACGATCCGGAGAATGAGACGACGATGAGTCAGGCGCAGGACAACGAGCACGGCGGCCCCGCCGTCCCGCAGACCCGGACCGCCCGTCACCGCCGGATCGTGGACATCCTCAACCGGCAGCCGGTGCGCTCCCAGAGCCAGCTGGCGAAGCTGCTCGCCGACGACGGGCTGAGCGTCACCCAGGCGACGCTCTCCCGGGACCTCGACGAGCTGGGCGCCGTCAAGATCCGCAACACCGGCGGCGAACTCATCTACGCCGTGCCCAGCGAGGGCGGTTTCCGCACCCCGCAGGCACCGCTGGGCGAGTCGGCCAAGGAGGAGCGCATGCGGCGCCTCTCGGGCGAGCTGCTCATCTCGGCGGAGGCCTCCGCCAACCTCGTCGTCCTGCGCACCCCGCCGGGTGCGGCCCAGTTCCTGGCCTCGGCCATCGACCAGGCCGAACTCCGCGCGATCCTCGGCACGATCGCCGGGGACGACACGCTGATGCTGATCAGCCGCGACCCGGCGGGCGGCCAGGCCCTCGCCGACCACCTGCTGCGCCTGGCACAGAAGGAGAGCTGACCCGGCCCCAATCCCCGTGGAGTGCCCCGCAGGAGACGGTCTGTCAGTGACGGGACGTAGCCTGCGGGCATGTACCGAGTTCCTCTGTTCTTCGCGGCACTGGCCTTCACGACGGTCCTGTACGCGTTCATGGGCGCCCGGCAGCTGTGGCGCAGGCGCGGGGCGCAGCGCCTGCAGAAGCTGGTGTCCGTGGGGAAGATCGACCCGTACTACGCCGCGGGCGAGGAGTGGGCGGGCGGCGCGACCGAGGCCGCCGCGGCCGAGCTGCTCCTCGCGGGACTCGTCGAGATCGACAAGCACGGTGCGATACGGCTGACGGACCGGGGTGCCGAACCGGACCGCCCGGGCCCGGAGCACCCGGTGCCCGCGGCCCTGCTGGACGCGGTCCGCAGGCGGCATCCCAAGTCCGTCACCCTCGGCCGCGTCGTCCACCACGACGCGGAGCACAAGGAGCGCCTGCACGCCTTCCTGGACGGACAGGCCCGCCTGCTGCCGCCGCGGCCCCGGCCCCAGGGGTGCGTCGGCAGCTGCCTCGGCGTGCTCGCGACGTACGTGGCGATCACGTTCGTGTTCGTCTGCGTGGCCGGCCTGCTGGGCTCGGTGCCGCAAGGGCCGGCGCAGTGGGCCGCCGCAGTGGGCATCGCGCTCTGCCTGGTCCTGGTCTCGGCCTCCCCGCAGGCCTGGAAGAAGATGCGCCACCCCGGCGACCCGGACGCCGTGCGCACGTACTGCCGGGAGCAGGTGCACCCGGCGCTCGCCGCCCTGGACGCCAGGCGGGCAGGGCTCGTCCGGCGGAGCGCGTTCCTGGGCCGCCGCACCGGCAGGGTCCGCCGGATCCCGCCCCCGCCGCCCCCTGCGGAGGCCGCGGAGTCCGCGGAGGTGCCGGGCACGGACCCGGACACCGACCCGGAGCAGGTCAGTAGCGGGTGACCGTCAGCGGCCCCGACCTCGTCCCGACAGCGATGTGCGGGCTGCGGCGCGGGTCCGCCCAGCGGAGGATCCGCCGCATGGCCTCCGCCGGCACCGACACGCAACCGGCCGTCGCCCCACGGCCGTTGACGTGCAGGAAGATGCCCGCACCCCGCTTGCGCACCGGCTTGGCGTAGTTGAAGCCGATCACCAGCGCGTGGGCGTACTGCGTGCCGTACGTCACCAGGTGCTCGGCCTCGGCCGCCGCGCAGTCCGCGGGCAGCGGCTGCACCCAGCGGTTGTACTGCCGCGAGGAGTCGTCCTGGCACCACCAGGAGTCCGCGCGCACCGCCCGGTAGCGGTAGCGCGTCCCCGCGGGCGCGGGACGGATGCCGAAGGCGTACGGCAGCGCGTACAGACCGGTGGGGGTGGTGTTCGTGCCCTGGGTGCGCGTGGCGCCCTCGGTGAGCCCCTTCGCCCCGAAGCGGGCGGGCGCGCTGCCGGCCGCGATCCAGCGCCCGCCGCGCCGGTCCCACCAGGTCAGCCGTCCGCTGGTGGACCCGGCGGCGGGCGCGACCGCCGTGATCAGCTGACTGCCCCCGCCGGTGTCGGCCATCCGCGCGGGCAGCGGCAGCCACGGCGGCGCCGGCGCATTCACGGGCGGCGCCAGGGTGCTGACGAGCAGTGAGCCGAGAAGGAGAGCGGTCCGCATCCCTCAGACGGTACGGGGAGGCAGCGGGAGCGGCAGTGCAGGCAGGCCGTCCAGGCTCTTTTCGATGTACTCCTTCTTCTCGCAGTACTCCGCGAACTCCTCGTCCGTCTTGCGGCCGAAGTACTCCGCGTGGAGGGTGCGCTCCTCCCGGTAGTCCAGGAAGGGGACGGCGTACCCGCAGGTGTCCGCGATCCGCCGGGCGTGCACCAGGATCACCGCGCGGGCCGAGGGGCCGTCGGCAGCTCCGAAGAGCCCGATCAGCGCGCCCCAGCGCGGGTCGTCCCGGAACACCGCCTCGCCCTCGCCGTGCACGCGGACGATGTTCGGCGGCCCGGAGAAGGCACACCACATGAGGGTGATCCTGCCGTTCTCGCGGACGTGTGCGATGGTCTCCGCGCCGCTGCCGCCGAAGTCCAGGTAGGCGAGGGTCTGCTCGTCGATGACGACGAGCGTCCCCGCGCGGCCCTTGGGGGAGAGGTTGACGTGCCCGTCGCCCGAGAGCGGCGCGGTCGCCGTGAAGAACACCGGCTGCGCCTCGATGAATTCGCGCAGCCGGCCGTCTATGCGTTCGTAGATCTTTCCCATGGTCGGATTATCGCCCCCGCCCCGCCCGCTGCGGCCCCCACCGGTCGGCCCGCCGTACGGCCTGCGCGCGCGGGGTCTTCTCTGTGCCGGCGTACCCCGACCGCCCTGGAGGCCCCGGTGCGCCCCTGACCTGGTATTTCCGCGCTCGTTGACGAAACATACGGAGTAGTGCATAGTTATGCCTGTCGTTGATTGCACCGTAAGGAGAAACCCGTGACCGAGCGCGTCGTACTCGCCTACTCGGGCGGCCTGGACACCTCCGTCGCCATCGGCTGGATCGCCGAGGAGACGGGCGCCGAGGTCATCGCCGTTGCCGTGGACGTCGGCCAGGGCGGCGAGGACCTGGACGTCATCCGCAAGCGCGCACTCGCCTGCGGTGCCGTCGAGGCCGAGGTCGCGGACGCCAAGGACGAGTTCGCCGACGAGTACTGCCTCCCGGCGATCAAGGCCAACGCCATGTACATGGACCGGTACCCGCTGGTCTCGGCGCTCTCCCGGCCGACCATCGTCAAGCACCTCGTGGCCGCCGCCAAGAAGCACAACGCCTCGATCGTCGCCCACGGCTGCACCGGCAAGGGCAACGACCAGGTCCGCTTCGAGGCCGGCATCGCCGCCCTCGGCCCCGACCTCAAGTGCATCGCCCCGGTCCGCGACTACGCGATGACCCGTGACAAGGCGATCGCCTTCTGCGAGGCCAAGCAGCTCCCGATCGCGACCACCAAGAAGTCCCCGTACTCCATCGACCAGAACGTCTTCGGGCGCGCCGTCGAGACGGGCTTCCTGGAGGACATCTGGAACGGTCCGATCGAGGACATCTACGAGTACACCTCCAACCCGGCCGTCCCGCGCGAGGCCGACGAGGTCGTCATCTCCTTCAAGGAGGGCGTCCCGGTCGCCATCGACGGCAAGCCCGTCACCGTCCTGCAGGCCATCCAGCAGCTCAACGAGCGCGCCGGAGCCCAGGGCATCGGCCGGATCGACATGGTCGAGGACCGGCTCGTGGGCATCAAGTCCCGTGAGGTGTACGAGGCCCCGGGCGCGATCGCGCTGATCACCGCCCACTCCGAGCTGGAGAGCGTCACCGTCGAGCGCGAGCTCGCCCGCTACAAGCGGCAGGTCGAGCAGCGCTGGAGCGAGCTCGTCTACGACGGCCTGTGGTTCTCCCCGCTCAAGCGCGCCCTGGACGGCTTCATCGACGAGGCCAACCAGCACGTCACCGGCGACATCCGGATGACCCTGCAGGGCGGGCGCGCCGTGGTCACCGGCCGGCGGTCGGACGAGTCCCTGTACGACTTCAACCTGGCGACCTACGACACCGGCGACACCTTCGACCAGTCGAAGGCCCAGGGCTTCATCGAGATCTTCGGCCTCTCGTCGAAGATCGCCGCCAAGCGCGACCTGGCGTAACGCCCGGCAGTTCCCGACCGCCTCCCCGTTTTCTCCGCGGCGGGGAGGCGGTTGCACATCCGAAGCAATGCAGTCGAAGCAACGCAGCCCAAGCGATGCAGCAGCCTTGAGGAGCACAGCAGTGAGCAGCAACAACGGTGACGTCCGGCTCTGGGGCGGCCGCTTCGCCGACGGCCCGGCCGAGGCCCTGGCCAAGCTCTCCGCGTCGGTCCACTTCGACTGGCGGCTGGCGCCCTACGACATCGCCGGCTCCCGCGCCCACGCGCGCGTGCTCCACAAGGCGGGCCTGCTCACGGCCGACGAGCTGGAGCGCATGATCGCCGGCCTCGGCCTGCTGGAGGCAGACGTCGCCGCCGGCACCTTCACCGGCACCATCGCCGACGAGGACGTGCACACCGCCCTGGAGCGGGGCCTGCTGGAGCGCCTGGGTCCCGACCTCGGCGGCAAGCTGCGGGCCGGCCGCTCCCGCAACGACCAGGTGGCCACCCTCTTCCGGATGTACCTGCGCGACCACGCCCGGATCATCGGCGCCCTGATCGCCGACCTCCAGGATGCGCTGGTCGGCCTGGCCGAGGCGCACGCGGACGTGGCCATGCCGGGCCGCACCCACCTCCAGCACGCCCAGCCCGTGCTCTTCGCCCACCACGTCCTGGCGCACGTGCAGTCCCTGAGCCGGGACGCGGAGCGGCTGCGCCAGTGGGACACCCGGACGGCCGTCTCCCCGTACGGCTCGGGCGCCCTGGCGGGTTCCTCGCTCGGCCTGGACCCGGAGGCGGTCGCCGCCGACCTCGGCTTCGAGCGCGGCTCGGCGGGAAACTCCATCGACGGCACGGCCTCCCGCGACTTCGTCGCGGAGTTCGCCTTCATCACCGCGATGATCGGGATCAACCTGTCCCGGATCGCGGAGGAGATCATCATCTGGAACACGAAGGAGTTCTCCTTCGTGACCCTCCACGACGCCTTCTCGACCGGCTCGTCGATCATGCCGCAGAAGAAGAACCCGGACATCGCGGAGCTCGCCCGCGGCAAGTCGGGCCGCCTGATCGGCAACCTGACCGGCCTGCTCGCCACCCTCAAGGCCCTGCCGCTGGCGTACAACCGCGACCTCCAGGAAGACAAGGAGCCGGTGTTCGACTCCTGCGACACGCTGGAGGTCCTCCTCCCGGCGTTCACCGGGATGATGGCCACGCTCACCGTCAACCGCGAGCGGATGGAGGAGCTCGCCCCGGCCGGCTTCTCCCTCGCCACCGACATCGCCGAATGGCTGGTCAAGCAGGGCGTGCCGTTCCGGGTGGCGCACGAGGTCGCCGGCGAGTGCGTCAAGGAGTGCGAGGCGCACGGCATCGAGCTCGACGAGCTCACCGACGACCAGTTCGCGAAGATCTCCGAGCACCTGACCCCCGAGGTCCGTACGGTCCTCGACGTGCCGGGCGCGCTGGCGTCCCGAAACGGCCGCGGCGGCACCGCTCCGAGCGCGGTCGCCGTCCAGCTCGCGGAGCTGAAGGCCGACCTGGTGATCCAGCACGCCTGGGCCGCGCACAAGCGGTAGCCGCACGGCTGCCCCCGAACGCCCGCGGCCCTGCGGGCCCGCACCCCCGGCCGGGCCGTCACGGCCCCGGGGCATGTACGTCCGCACGCCGCGGGATGACCGGAGGGGCGGTCGGAGCCTGTGCTCCGGCCGCCCCTCCGCCGTGTGTGCACCCCGGCTCAGCCGAGCGGGTGGTCCGGCTCGTAGTTGGTCAGGACGCAGCCCTCGACCTGGGACTTCTCCAGCCGGTACCCGGACGGGGCGGAGAAGCCGTATATGCAGTTCAGGTACAGGAACTGCAGCTGGTACAGCCCGTGCCGGGACGAGGGGCTGTTGGTCTCGACGGCGATGTTCTCCCCGACGAGCAGCCGGCTCGCGGTCTGCTTCAGCCTGCCGTCGTCCTTGAAGTCGGCCCGCTGCGCGGCCTTCGCCCTGGTCTGGAGCAGCTTCATGTCCCCGACCGTGTCGAGCCAGCTGAGGTCGTGGGCGCGCTGCGCCCCCGCCGGCGTCCCGCACAGGGCCCGGTCCGTCACGCCCCAGTCCCGGGCGTTCCCGGTGACCACCGGCTCGTAGTCGATCGACTCGACCGCGACGTCGTCGGGGTCGGTGGAGAAGTTCTCCTCGCAGTCGAGGCTGTTGCCGACGAGCTTCCTCAGTTCGGCGATGCTTCCCGCGCGCGGGAGCCCCAGGCTGCCGGTCTCCGGCTGCCCCGGCTTCCCGCCGCCGCCCGCCGGGTCCTGCGGGGTCGGGCGCTGCGCTTCGGCCGGGGGACCGTCGGCGGTTGCGGTTGCGGTTGCGGTTGCGGAGCGGGAGGGGCCGGCGGCCGACGGGGCGGACTGTCCGCTGCCGTCTTCGCACCCGGCGAGGGCGGTGAGGCAGCTGAGGGCGGCGGTCGTGGCGAGGATCCGCTGGATGCGCATGGGTCGCTTTCGTCGGACGACAGATCACGGGGGTGGCGTGCGCATGCTAAGACGACGGGCGAAGCATGATCAAAACCGCCCAGGCGCCCCGGAGCCGGCCGGGATGCCCGGGGGCCGGGTTCCGTCACGCCGCCCAGTCGCCCAGACGAGCTCGTACGACTCCGCCGGCGCGAGCAGCTCGGCGCCGTGCCCGTGGTGGAGCCAGACCCGCAGCGGCTTCCCCGTCGTCCAGCCCGTCGGGCGCATCCGGTGCGTGGTGTACCCCTCAGGTCGGCGCCGGGCCTTGGTCGCGTAGGGGTTCGGCGGGCCGTCGACGTCGATCAGCAGCAGTGGCTTCATGGGGCCACCCTTCCGTTCCGACGACCTCGGGGCGGCCGATTTTCGGCTGCCGCCGTCCCGAGTGAGACATCTGCGTCTCATTTGGGGTACGGTTGTCTCATGGCCATGGATCGTGACCAGGTGCTGCGCGATGCCGCCGCCCTGCTCTCCCGCAAGTCGACCGCCACGATGGACGAGGTGGCGAAGGCCGCCGGGATCGGGCGGGCGACGCTCCACCGGCACTTCGCCGGGCGGGACGCGCTCGTCCGCGCCCTCGAGGAGCTCGGGATCCGGGAGTTCGAGG
This sequence comes from Streptomyces sp. NPDC037401, assembly GCF_055602345.1. Taxonomy (NCBI): domain Bacteria; kingdom Bacillati; phylum Actinomycetota; class Actinomycetes; order Kitasatosporales; family Streptomycetaceae; genus Streptomyces; species Streptomyces sp. NPDC037401. The sequence goes on along the minus strand of NZ_JBVJWO010000047.1, from coordinate 49,747 downwards.
GGGCGTTCGACCGGGCACGGCTCGACGAGGGGACGGCGGTCGAGGCGCTGCGGCGGCTCGTGGCCGAAGCCGAGCCCAACGCACAGCTGCTGGCCTTCCTCGTCACCGAGAACCAGCTCTTCGAGGGCGACCAGGTCAACGAGGGCTGGGCCGGGCTCGACGCCCGCGTCAGCGCGCTGTTCCGGCGCGGACAGGCGGAGGGCGACATCCGGATCGACCTCAGCCCCGCCTGGCTCACCGAGGCCCTGTACGGCCTCATCGGCGCGTGCGCCTGGGCCGTCATGGACGGCCGGGTCGCGGCCAAGGACTTCCAACACATGATCACCGAGCTGCTGCTCGGCGGCGCACGACGGAGTGTGGAGAAATGAGCGTTACCAAGCAGGCGAGCGGACGCAAGGGGACGGAGGTCAAGAGCCCCGGGCGCGGACGCTGGCTCGCGCTCTCCGTGCTCGTGCTGGCCGTGCTGCTGGTCGCGGTCGACGCCACCGTGCTCGGACTCGCCACACCGGCCCTCAGCGAGGACCTCAAGCCCTCGGGCACCCAGCTGCTGTGGATCGGCGACATCTATTCGTTCGTCATCGCCGGACTGCTCGTGTCGATGGGCTCGCTCGGCGACCGCATCGGCCGCAAGAAGCTCCTGCTGATCGGCGCCACCGCCTTCGGTGCCGTCTCCGTCCTCAACGCCTACGCCACCAGCCCCGAGATGATGATCGTGGCCCGGGCCCTGCTCGGCGTGGCCGGCGCCACCCTGATGCCGTCCACCCTCGCGCTGATCCGCAACATCTTCCACGACCCCAAGGAGCGCAGCCTCGCCATCGGCATCTGGGGCGCCACCGCCTCGGCAGGCGCGGCCGTCGGCCCGGTCGTCGGAGGCTTCCTGCTCCAGCACTTCTACTGGGGCTCGGTCTTCCTCATCAACCTGCCCGTGATGGCGGTCCTCGTCGTCGTCGGCATCAAGCTGCTGCCCGAGTCGAAGAACCCCGTCGCCGGCCCCTGGGACCTCGTCAGCGTCGGCCTCTCCCTCGTCGGCATCATCGGTGTCGTGTACGCGATCAAGGAACTCGCGACCCACGGCCTCTCCTGGGAGGTCGGGGCGGCCGCCGCCATCGGCGCCGCCTGCCTGTACGCCTTCGTGCGCCGCCAGTTCACCCTGACCTCACCGCTGCTCGACATGCGGCTCTTCAAGCACCGGGGATTCTCGGGCGCGGTCCTCGCGGACCTGCTCACCGTCTTCGGCCTGTCCGGACTGGTCTTCTTCCTGTCGCAGTTCCTCCAGCTCGTCCAGGGCCGCGAGCCCCTGGAAGCGGGCCTGGCCGAGCTCCCCGCCGCCATCGGCGCCGTGGCCACCGGCCTGCTCGCGGGCCGCTACGCCCGCAGGTACTCCGTGCGCTCCGTCGTGACGGGCGGCCTCGCGGCCATCGGACTCGCGCTCGGCGTGATCACCCTCGTGCACCAGGACACCGGCTACCCGCTCCTCGGTGCCGCCCTGCTCGTCGTCGGCCTCGGCGCCGGCTTCTCCTTCACCGTCACCGCCGACGTGATCCTCTCCAGCGTGCCCAAGGAGCAGGCCGGTTCGGCCTCGGCCGTCTCCGAGACGGCGTACGAACTGGGCGCCGCACTCGGCATCGCCCTGCTCGGCTCCATCGTCACCGGCGTCTACCAGGGCTTCACCGCCCCCGCCGGGGTCCCGGACGCCGTGGCCGACGCCGCCCACGAGTCCCTCGGCGGCGCCGTCGAGGCGGCCAAGGCCGTCGACCCGCAGACCGCGCACACCATGGTGGCCGCCGCCCAGGAGGCCTTCGTGGACGGGCTGCGCCTGGCCTCCGGCGTCGGAGCGGCGGTCCTGCTCGCCACCGCCGCCGCGGCCTGGTTCCTGCTGCGCGGCCAGCACCTGGCCGGCGACGTCGAACACTGACACTCCGCCAGTGGGCGTGTTCCGGCCAGAAGTTGACAGCCCGTTCGGACCCGGGCCACCATCCGGGCAATGGAGATCAACGACCTGACGCCCGCGGAACGCCGCATATGGGAGGCCTTCCCGCGCGGCGAAGGCGTCGATTTCCGCCGCAGCGACGACGAGGACCCCGGGGAGGGCGCTTCCTGGGGTCCCGAGCGCACCGTGCGCGCCGAGGTGCTGCGCGCCCTCCTGCTCGACGGCCCGACCGAGGACGGCCAGGTGGCCGGCGTACGGGTCTGGGGGGCCCGCATCACCGGCAAGCTCGACCTCAAGTACGGCTCCGTCGACCACCCCGTACGCCTGCGCGCCTGCTGGTTCGAACGCAAGATCCTGCTGTACGGAGCCCAGCTGCAGGCCCTCGTCCTCACCGACTCGGTCCTGCCGGGCCTGACCGCCGCCACCCTCCGGGTCGAGGTCGTCATGCGGCTCACCTGCTGCCGGATCACCGGCCCGGTACGGCTGGGCGGCGCGCAGTTCGGCGGCGGGCTCTTCCTCCAGCACGCGGTCCTCGGCAGCCCCGAGCCGCCGCGGCACCCCGAGGAGACGCCCGAACCCCTGCTCCAGCTCAACCACGCCACCGTCGGCACCGACATCATCGCGATGGGCGTGACCGTCCACGGCCAGGTACGGGTCAACGGCTCCACCGTCGGCGGCCAGATCAACCTGGACGACGCCGTCCTGCTCAACCCCGGGGGCACCGCCCTCTTCGCCGAAACCGTCACGGTCGGCGCCGACCTGCGGGCCAAGCGGCTGCGCGCCGAAGGCAGCGTCAACGTCGCCGGGGCCCGGATACCCGGCAAGCTCCACCTGGGCTACTCCAAGCTCGCCTGCCCGGACGGCCTCGCGCTGCGCGCCAGCAGCGCCGTCATCGGCGAACTGCGGCTGATCGACTGCACCCGCATCCGCGGCGGAGTGAGCCTGCGCCGCACCCAGCTCGACACGCTCCACGCCAACCCCGCGGTGTGGCCCGACCGGGTCCGCCTCGACGGCCTGACCTACCGCACCCTCATCCCGCACCTGCCCGCCGAACAGCGGCTGGAACTGCTCGAGCGCGAGGGGGACGGGTACCTGCCGTACGTATACGAGCAGCTGGCCGGCTCCTACCGCACCTCCGGCGACGAGGCGCAGGCGCGCACCGTGCAGCTCGCCAAGCTCCGCCGCCACCGCGGCACGCTGCCCCGGCACGCCCGGGTCTGGGGCGCGCTCCAGGACTTCACCGTCGGCTACGGCTTCCGGCCGATGCGGGCGGCGGGCTGGCTGGCGGCGATGCTGCTCATCGGGTCGCTGGCGTTCGGCGTGCAGCACCCGCCGGCGCTGAAGCCGGACGAGGCGCCGCCGTTCAACGCCGTCTTCTACACCGCCGACCTGCTGCTGCCGATCATCGGCTTCGGCCAGGAGCAGGCGTTCGCCCCGCGGGGCGTGCAGCAGTGGCTGTCGTACCTGCTCATCGTGACGGGGTGGACGCTGGCCACGACGATCGCGGCGGGCGTGACCCGCTCGCTCAGCCGGCAGTGATCAGGCCGCTTCCTTGGCCTTCGTCGCGTACATGTCCACGTATTCCTGGCCGGAGAGCCGCATGACCTCGGCCATCACGGAGTCGGTCACGGCCCGCAGCACGTAGCGGTCGCGGTCCATGCCCTCGTAGCGGGAGAACTCCATCGGCTCGCCGAAGCGGACGGTGACGCGGCCCGGGCGGGGCATGCCCTTGCCGCCGGGCTGGAGCTTGTCCGTGCCGATCATCGCGAACGGCACCACGGGGGCGCCGGTCATCAGGGTCAGCCGGGCGATGCCGGTGCGGCCGCGGTAGAGGCGGCCGTCGGGGGAGCGGGTGCCCTCCGGGTAGATGCCGAAGATCTTGCCCTCCTCCAGCACCCGGCGGCCGGTCATCAGCGCCGCGACGCCGCCGTTCGCGCCGTCGCGGTCGACGGGGATCATGCCGGAGCCGGTGAAGAACCAGGCCATCAGGCGGCCCTTGAGCCCCTTGCCCGTGACGTACTCGTCCTTGCCGATGAAGTGCACCGTCCGGTCGCAGACCAGCGGAAGGATCATCGAGTCGATGAAGGTGAGGTGGTTGCCCGCCAGGATCACCGCCCCGCTGCCCGGGATGTTCTCGACGCCCTCCACGCGGGTGCGGAACATCATGCGCATGACCGGTCCGACAGTGGCCTTGATGAGCCTGGTACGGAACAACGGAGCCCTCCGGCGTCGAAAGCGGATCGTGCACCACGTCAAGTCAGTGCAGGTGAGGACGATACTCGCGGGTCACCGCTGATCGCACATCGGGTTCACGCACGCGACACGCAGTGTTGACGCACGTTTCCGCCATGTTCCGGCCGGGATCGCCCTTCCTTAAGAACCCGCTGCCTACCATCGGTCCGCCGCAACGGGCCGCACGGCCCCGGAGACCCCGGGCCCTTCGACCCGTCGACGACGCGGCACCACGAGCGACGTACAACGAGCGAGGAGCACTCATGACGCAGGGTGGGGCGGCACGCAGGAGCGTGCTGGGCGCGGCGGTGCTCGCCGCCGGAGGAACCGCGGTGAGCCTGGGCGCCGGACCGGCGGCCGCCGCTGCCGAGCGCGGCGGGCAGGGCTACCGGTCCCTGCCCGTGCCGACCGTCATCGCCCACCGTGGCGCCAGCGGCCACCGGCCGGAGCACACCCTCGGCTCCTACCAGCTCGCGCTGGACATGGGCGCCCACGTGATCGAGCAGGACCTCGTCCCCACCAAGGACGGCCACCTCGTGTGCCGGCACGAGAACGAGATCGGCGGCACCACCGACGTGGCCGACCGTCCCGAGTTCGCGGGCCGCCGCACCACGAAGTCCGTGGACGGCGTGTCGATGACCGGCTGGTTCACCGAAGACTTCACCCTCGCCGAGCTCAAGACCCTGCGGGCCAAGGAACGCATCCCGGCCCTGCGCCAGCGGAACACGCTCTACGACGGACGCTGGGCCGTGCCCACCTTCGAGGAGGTGCTGCGCTGGGCCCGCCGCGAGGGCCGCCGCCGCGGCCGGGAGATCTGGCTGCACGTCGAGACCAAGCACCCCAGCTACTTCCGCTCGCTCGGCCTCGGCCTCGAGGAGCCGCTGGTGAAGCTGCTGCGCCGCTACGGGCGCGACGGCCGCAACGCCGCCGTCTTCCTCCAGTCCTTCGAACCCTCCAGCATCCAGCGGCTCGCCCGGCTCACCGCCGCGCCGAAGGTCGTCCTGCTGTCCGCCGCCCACACCCGGCCCTGGGACTTCGAGCAGGCCGGGGATCCGCGTACGGTCGCCGACCTGGTCAAGCCCGAGGGGCTGCGCTGGATCGCCGGATTCGCCCAGGGCATAGGCCCCACCCTGGACCTCGTCATCCCGCGCGACGCCGCCGGCCGCCTGGGCACCCCGACCACCCTGGTGCGCGACGCCCACGCGAAGGGCCTGGTCCTGCACCCCTACACCGCGCGCAACGAGAACAACTTCCTGCCCGCGGAATTCCGCCGCGGCACGGACCCCACCGCCTACGGCGACGTCTTCGGCGCCCTGCGCGCCTACTTCGACCAGGGGATCGACGGCATCTTCACGGACCAGCCCGACACCGCCCTGCTGGCCGCCGCGGACTTCGCCGACCGCTAGGTCAACGGACAAGCGGAACCTCTCGTACGGGTGAGCGGCGGTCGGCGGGGAAACCGCCGGCCGCCGCCGCGCGTCCCGCCCGGCATGGACGTGATGAGCGAACTGGGCCCGCTGCTCTCGGCAGAGGCGGCGGCCGAGGCCCCCGCCGCGGGCATCGACCCCGCCGACCTCGAACAGGCCGTATGGGTCAGGCTGCTGGAACGCGACCAGGCGGCGGGCCGGCCCCCCGAAGCCGCCCGCTGGCTGCGCCGCGCCGTACGGGCCGAAGCCCGCAGCGCCCGCCGCCGGGCCCGCCGCGAGATCCCCTACGGCGCCCTCCCCGCCGGGAGCACCGACTGCCCCGAACGCGCCGCGCTGGACGATGAGGAGCAGCGGGCACTCCGGTCGGCCGTCGCCCGTTTGCCGGGACGCTGCCCCGAACTGCTGTCCGCACTTCTTTCGCCTCGAGACCTCACCTACCGTGAAATCGCAGGAGAGTTGGGTATCTCACAAGGCAGTTTGGGACCCGTACGTTCCCGATGCCTGGGATGTCTGCGCAGAATGCTGGCGGCAGAGGTTGCGGCTCCTGAACTGCGGGGAAAGGAGCGGTAGACCGACGGGCTACCAGGTGAGCGGGAGGCATGCGCACATGGGCATGAGCGTGACCATCTCTGCGGCGGGCGCGGACGACGCCGAGCAGATCTTCAGACTCCAGTACCTCTGCTTCCAGAGCGAGGCGGAGCTCTACGGCAACTACCGCATCGAGCCCCTGGTCCAGACCCTCGACTCCGTCCGGGCCGAACTGGACACGGACTGCGTGCTGGTGGCCCGGCTCGGCGACGAGGTGGTCGGCATGGTCCGCGGCACCCCGGACGGGGACGGCACGGGCCGGATCGCGAAGCTCTGCGTACACCCCCGAATGCAGGGCCACGGACTCGGCGCCCGGCTGCTGCGCGCGGTCGAGGGGGCCCTCGAGGGCCGCGGCGGCACCAGCCGCTTCCGGCTGTCCACCGGCGAGCGCAGCGAGAGCAACCTGAACCTGTACCGCAAGGCCGGCTACGCCAAAGTGGGCGACACCACCGGCGCCGACGGCGTCCGCGTGATCATCCTGGAGAAGGAGGCCTCCTCCTACGTCGTCAGCGCGTAGGTCGCCTGGTGCGCAGCCAGAGCATCCCGGTGACCGGCAGGATCACCGGGATGAACAGGTAACCCATCCCGAAGTCCGACCACACCGTCGCGTCGGGGAAGGCCTCCGGGCGCACCAGGGTCCAGGTGCCGACGGCCAGTACGCCGGTCAGCTCGGCGGCGCAGCAGACCAGCGCCGCCTTGCGGGCCCTCTCCCCGCCGCGCACCAGCGAGTACGTGATGAACGCGTACACGAGCGCGGCCACCGCCGAGAGCGTGTAGGGCAGCGGGGCCCGGTCGAACTCCGTGGAAATCTGGTAGAGCGAGCGCGAGACCGCTCCCACTGTGATCACTCCGTACAGCCAGACCAGCAGCAGCCCGGGGCCGGAGACCAGGCGCCCCCGGCCGCCGGCCGCGGACGGGTCCGCGGGGCTCTGCTCCGGCTCGGCCGGCTTCGTCTCAGGCACCGGGACTCCAGATGTCGTAGAGCCGTACTTCCAGCACGGCGAGCACCACCGCGCCCGCGGCCACCGTCACCGAACCCCACCTGGTGCGCTCCGAGAGCGAGAGGAGCCCGGCCGCCGGGACCGCCGCGAACGCACCGAAGAGGTACGCCACGAAGATCACCCCGCCCTCGTCGGCCCGCTCGCCGCGGCCGAGCTGCACCAGGCCCACGACGAGCTGCGCGAGGGCCAGCACGCTCACCACGGCCATGCCGATGAAGTGCCAGTCCTTGGTCGGCTGGTCGCGGTACGCGGCGAAGCCGCACCAGGCGGCGAGGGCGAGTGCGGCCACGCCGATCGTGACCGTCAGGGCGTCAAGCATGCTGCGAGGGTATTACGGGCCGAAAGACCCGATGCGCTCAGCCCTGCGCCGGGGCTTCCCCGGAGCCATGCCGTCCTGCGCGCCGGGCCCGGCCCCCGAGCCGTTCCTGCCCGTGGACCGTGGTCTTGACCACAGCGCACCCCGCCGGGGAGCCCGGCGCGGACCTCGTCGTCGTGGACCGCTCGGCCGCGTCCGTGCAGGTCACCGCCGCCGGACCGGGGGTCGGGACAAGGCCGGGGGAGTGACCGCTGTTGTCCGGTATGCGGCCGAAAGTCGTCCGCTATGCGGACAACGTTGATCGGTGCGGGGCCCGGTCTGCTTTACTGGGGCCCATGACCACGACGAGCAACCGCATCCCTGCGACCGAGGCGACCATGACGCCCGGTGCTCGTTGTATGTGTCGAATGTGCGCCTTCTGAGGGCCCCTTTCCTGAGCCTCGCGCCCCGAAGCGAGACCCGGTGAGCTGACCGTGATCGCGGCTCCGCTCCTGCCCCGCGCATGCGCTGAACCCCTCGGTTTGCCCTGGTTCCATCCGATTCCACCGGTCCCAGGGCCGACCCGGTCCAGCCCGTACCGCGTCCCCAGATCAATGCCCCGTGCCCGGCATGCCTGCGCCGCGCACTCGACAGCGACGGAATTCCTGTGATCACCACATCGGGCCTCACGAAGGTCTACCAGTCCCGTGGCCGCGAGGTCACCGCCCTGGACGGCGTCGATCTGCACGTCCGCGAGGGCGAGGTCTACGGCGTGATCGGCCAGAGCGGCGCCGGCAAGTCCTCCCTGATCCGCTGCGTCAACCTGCTCGAGCGCCCCACCACCGGCACCGTGACCGTGGACGGCGTCGATCTCACCGCACTCGCCGCCCGCGGCCGCCGCGCCGGCAAGGACCTCCGCGAGGCCCGCAGCCGCATCGGCATGGTCTTCCAGCACTTCAACCTGCTGTCCTCCCGGACCGTGCAGGCCAACATCGAGCTGCCCCTGGAGATCCTCGGCGTCTCCGGCCGCGAGCGCTCCCGCAAGGCCCTCGAACTCCTCGACCTCGTCGGCCTCGCCGACAAGGCCAAGGCCTACCCGACCCAGCTCTCCGGCGGCCAGAAGCAGCGCGTCGGCATCGCCCGCGCCCTGGCCGGCGACCCCAAGGTGCTGCTGTCCGACGAGGCCACGAGCGCCCTGGACCCCGAGACCACCCGCTCGATCCTCCAGCTGCTGCGCGACCTCAACCGCCAGCTCGGCCTGACCGTCCTGCTCATCACGCACGAGATGGACGTCGTCAAGACCATCTGCGACTCCGCCGCCCTCATGAAGAACGGCCGGATCATCGAGTCCGGAACCGTCTCCGAGCTGCTCGCCACCCCAGGCTCCGAGCTCGCCGGAGAGCTCTTCCCGGTCAGCGGCACCGCCACCGGCCTCGACCGCACGGTCGTCGACGTCACCTTCCACGGCGACGCCGCCACCCAGCCGGTCATCTCCCAGCTCTCCCGCACGTACAACATCGACATCTCGATCCTCGGCGCAGCCATGGACACGGTCGGCGGTCGGCAGATCGGCCGGATGCGCATCGAGCTGCCCGGACGCTACGAGGACAACGTCGTCCCAGTCGGCTTCCTGCGCGAGCAGGGCCTCCAGGTCGACGTCGTCGACACCGACAGCGAGATCGCCGAACTGGTCAAGGAAGGTGCCAAGTGACCTGGTCCGAAATGGAGCCCCTGCTCACCCAGGGCACGTACGACACGCTCTACATGGTCCTGTGGTCCACGGTCGTCACCGTCCTCGGCGGCCTCCCGCTGGGCATCCTGCTGGTCCTGACCGACAAGGGGGGCCTGCTGCAGAATCGTCCCCTCAACAAGGTCATCGGCGCGATCGTGAACGTCGGCCGCTCGCTGCCGTTCATCATCCTGCTGATCTTCCTGATCCCGGTCACCACCGCGATCGTCGGCACCTTCATCGGCCCCACCGCCATGATCGTCCCGCTCGCCATCGGAGCCATCCCCTTCTTCGCGCGCCTCGTCGAGACCTCGATCCGCGAGGTCGACCACGGACTGGTCGAAGCCGTCCAGTCCATGGGCGGCGGCATCCCGACCCTGGTCTGGAAGGTGCTGCTGCCGCAGTCCCTGCCCTCCCTGGTCGCCGGCGTCACCACCACCGTCATCACCCTGGTCGGCTACTCCGCCATGGCCGGCGCCGTCGGCGGTGAAGGACTCGGCTCCAAGGCCATCACGTACGGCTTCCAGCGCTTCGAGACCGGCTTCATGGTCGCCACCGTCGTGGTCCTGATCGCCATCGTCACGGTGATCCAGCTGGCCGGCGACGTCGCCGTACGCCTGCTGGCCCGCCGCGGCCGTACGGCCTGAACAGACTTCTCTCCGCACACAGCCCGCACTCGTCGTGCTCGGGCGTTATCCGCACCACCAAGAAAGAGGCACTCTTCGTGCGCAAGAACACCAAGCTCACCGCTTCCGCCGCAGCCGTCGCCGCCCTCGCCCTCGGCCTCACCGCCTGCGGCACCGCGTCCGACCCGGCCTCCACCAAGTCCGACGCCACGGGCGCGGCCGCCGCGGCAAAGCCCCTCGTCGTCGCGGCCTCGCCGGTCCCGCACGCCGACATCCTGAAGTTCGTCAAGGACAACCTGGCGGAGAAGGCCGGCCTCAAGCTGGAGGTGAAGGAGTTCACCGACTACGTCCTGCCGAACACCGCCACCGAGCAGGGCCAGGTCGACGCCAACTTCTTCCAGCACAAGCCGTACCTCGACGACTTCAACGCGAAGAACAACACGCACATCGTCCCCGTCGTCGACGTGCACCTGGAGCCGCTCGGCCTCTACTCCAAGAAGGTCAAGTCCCTCAAGGACATCAAGGCCGGCCAGACCATCGCCGTCCCCAACGACACCACCAACGAGGGCCGCGCGCTCCAGCTGCTCGCCGCCAACGGCCTGATCACGGTCAAGGAAGGCGTCGGCACCAACGCCAAGCTCTCCGACATCACCGACAAGAAGGGTCTGGAGTTCAAGGAGCTGGAGGCCGCCACGGTCCCGCGCGCCCTGAACGACGTCGACGCCGCCGTCATCAACGGCAACTACGCCATCGAGGCCGACCTGAAGCCCGCGAAGGACGCGCTCGCCCTGGAGAAGGCCGAGGGCAACCCCTACGCCAACTTCCTTGCGGTCAAGAAGGGCAACGAGAACGACCCGCGCATCCAGAAGCTCGCCACGCTCCTGAACTCGCCCGAGGTCAAGAAGTTCATCGAGGACGAGTACGAGGGCTCGGTCATCCCGGCCTTCGGCAAGCCCGCCGCCTGATCCGGCGCGCCGGGTCACCACCCGGAACGGCCCCGCGTATCCCCCCGGGAACGCGGGGCCTTCGCCCGTCACGGCGCCGGACACCCGGCCATGCGCATCCCCGGGCCGATGCTGCATGCTGTCCGTCTATGGGCCTCTGTCGCCCGCCTACCGGTCTCAGGCATGGAGCTGCGCATGACTACCACCTTCCCGGACGTCTCCATCAGCACGGACCGGCTGGTGTTGCGCCCCTTCGAGGAAGCGGACGTCATGGCGCTCACCGAGATGATGAACGACGAACTCATCACCGCCTGGACCTCGGTGCCCCACCCGTACACCGTCCACGACGCCCGCAGCTGGGCGTTGCACCACTCGCACGCCGAACGCACCGAAGGCCGCGGCATCGTGTTCGCCGTCACCGAGTTCCTGACGCAGCGTCTGGTCGGCGTCGTCCACCTCCAGAACACCAACTGGCGCTGTCGCACTGCCGAGATCGGCTACGTCACCGCCCCCTGGGCCCGGGGCGAGGGCTACGCCTGCGAGTCCGTCCTCGCCGTCGCCCAATGGCTCTTCCGCGACCGGCAGTTCGAGCGCCTGGAACTGCGCACCGCCGCCGACAACACCGCCTCCCAGCAGGTCGCCCAGAAGATCGGCTGCATCAGCGAAGGCGTGCTGCGCAACGCGTGGATAGTCCGCACCCAGACGCCGGACGGCGGCTGGGCGGAGACCCGTACCGACCTGATCGTGTGGAGCCTCCTCCCCGAGGACCTCGACGGCCTCGACGGCCAGCTCGCCGACGCCTCCGGGTACGCCGGCTACACCGACTGGAACTGACGCCCGCAGGACCGGACCGTACGCAGGTCCAGACCGGACCGGCTACTACCAGGTAGTCTCACTCTGCCCGCCCCGCGCGGGCTCCCCCCATGCCGGCGCCGACCCCAGGAGACCGCGAAGATGGCCGACCGGGTCACGGTGATCGGCTGGGACGGCTCCCCCCTGACCGCGGCCGCCCGGTCCGCGCTGTCGGCGGCCACCCTCGTGGCAGGGGCGGCCCACCACCTGGCACTGCCCGAGATCCCGCCGGCCGCCGAACGCATCCGCCTCGGCAGCCTCGGACTCGCCGCCCGCCGGATCGCCGGCCACCGCGGCACCGCCGTCGTCCTGGCCGACGGCGACCCCGGCTTCTTCGGCGTCGTCCGCACCCTGCGCGCCCCCGAGCACGGCCTCGAGGTCGAGGTCGTCCCCGCCGTGTCCCCCGTCGCCGCCGCCTTCGCCCGCGCCGGGATGCCCTGGGACGACGCCCGCGTGGTCGTCGCACACCCCCGCACCCTGCGCCGCGCCGTGAACGTCTGCCGGGCCCACGCCAAGGTCGCCGTCCTCACCTCGCCGGGCGCCGGCCCCGCCGAGCTCGCCCTCCTCCTCGACGGGGTCCACCGCACCTTCGTCATCTGCGAGGAGCTCGGCACCGAGAACGAGCAGGTGACCGTCCTCACCTCAGACAAGGCCGCCGACCACAGCTGGCGCGACCCCAACGTCGTCATCGTCATCGGAGGCGGCGGCCAGGTCGAAGGGCCGGACGCCGGCTGGCTCGCCGGGGCCCCGGGCACCGCGGGGGAGCGCGGCTGGGCCCGCCCGCTCGCCGACGCCCCCGAAGCGGAAGGCGCCCAGCTGCGCGCCCTCCAGCTCGCGCGCCTCGGCCCGCGCACCGGAGACCTCGTCTGGGACATCGGCACCGGCAGCGGGGCCCTCGCCGCCGACGCCGCCGCCTTCGGTGCGGCCGTCATCGCCATCGACGCCGACCCGCGCGCCTGCGAACGCGCCACCGCCCTGGCCCGTACCCGGGGCGTACAGCTCCAGGTGGTCCACGGCCGCGCCCCGCACGTCCTCGAAAGCCTGCCCGAGCCCGACGTCGTACGCATCGGAGCCGGCGGGGCCGAGGTGGTCTCGGCCTGCGCCGACCGCCGTCCCGAACGCATCGTCACGCACGCCTCCACCCGCGACGAGGCCGAGGCCGTGGGCCGGACCCTCGCCGAGGGGGGCTACACCGTCGAATGCGCCCTGCTCCAGTCCGTCGGCCTCGACCCGCAGACCTGGGCCGAGCGCGAGCGCTCCGTGGTCTTCCTGCTGTCCGCCGAGCGGGTGGACCGCGCCCCCCGGGGCTGACGTCCCGACACGGGGGGTAGGCTGGCCGACCGTTGTACTGCCCTGGATCCTCGGCGTTTCTCCCCCGGCCACCACCGGGCGAGGCCCCGGTCGATATCCGGACAAGGCGCCCCGGCAGGGCGCCTTTTGTGGTACGGCGTGATCCGGAGGACGCGCGACGTGGCGCAGTCCACAGCGGGCCGTGGCGGTAATGGCTGTCATGGCGGCGAACGACCGCGACAATGCTTGTTGTCGGCGGGCGTTCGTGCCGCACGGCACACACGCTCGTTCTTGATGAGGGGCGCCGGGTGTGCCGCGAGCGGTCGCCCGGCGAGCCGAGCGAAGACGCACAACCGATGGGCGAGGGGTACGCATGACTGACACCGGCCAGGTTCCGGAGGGTCTCCCGGAGAACGCGGGCATGGTGGATCAGCCGGGCATCCCCGCCCCGGGGGCCTACGCCTTCCTCGACCCGGCGGACGCCGCCCACGGGGCGGAGGCCGCCGAGGACGAGGACCTGCTGCTCATGCCGAGCGCCCAGGGTTCCTGGAGCGACCCGCAGCTGGTTCCCCCGGCGCCGTTCCCGCAGGAAAGCTACGCACAGGAGTTCTCCCAGGAGTTCCCGCAGGACTTCGCCCAGGAGTTCCCCGGCGAGTCCGGTCCGGAGTTCCCGCCGGAGCCCGGCGCGCACGAGGCGGGCGGCCGCGATTCCGGCGCCGTGGACCTCGGAGCCGTACGGATCCCCCAGCCGGCCGCGCCCATGACGCCCGCCGCACCCGTCACGCCCGTACCGCTCGCCCAGCAGGCCCCGGCCCGGCGCCCCCTGCACATGGGCCCGCCGGTGCCCGAGGCCACCGGGGGAGTCGTGCGCTCGCTCGCCGACCGAGGCCCGGCCGCGCCCGCCGCCCCGGTGAGCCCCGCGGCCCCCGCCGCTCCGGTCGCGCCCGTGGCCGCGCCCGCCCCCGCCGCTCCGGCGGCGCCCGCGGTGCAGCCCACGCCGGTACCGGTCCGCCAGGCCGGCCCGCCGACCACCGGTCCCGAGTACCTCGACGTCCCGCGCGCGGACACCGCGGTCCTGCCCGGTCCGCAGCTGGGGGAGATCCCGCTGCAGGCCGGTGCGCCCTGGGGCGCCGACGTCCCGCAGGTCCCGCAGCAGGAGCAGCCGGCGCAGCAGGAGCAGGTGGAGCCCGCCCCGCAGGCGCTGCCCGTGCAGCAGCCCGAGGCCGAACTGCCGCCCGCCCCGCAGCCGCCGGTGGCCGAGGCCGCCCCGGTGGGACCCGGGACCCCCGCAGCCCCCGCGGAAACGGTATTGCCCGAGGCGCCCGCTGCCGAGCAGCCCGCCGAGCAGCCTGCCGAACAGCCTGTGGAGCCGGAGCCGGAGCCGGAGCCGGAGCCCGTCGTCACGTTCGCACCGGTCCAGGAGCAGCCCGCGGAGCCGGCGGAGCCGGTGCAGGCGGAGCAGCCGGAGCCGGTGCTCGTGCAGGCCCCGCCGGCCGAAGCCGTCCCCGCGCCCGAGGCGGTCCAGGCCGCCGCGCCCGCCGAGGTCGTCGAGGCCGTCCAGCCCCTCGAGTTCGTCGCCCCGGCAGCCGAGGTCCAGCCCGAGGCCGTCGCCGTGCCCGTGGCGGACGCCGCTCCCGAGCCGGTGGCCGTCGAGGCCGAGGCCGTACCCGTACCGGTCGTCGCCGAGCAGGGGCCCGTCGCGGTCGAGGCCGTCGAGGCCGTCGTGGAGACCCCCGCCGCCGCAGAGCTCCAGGCAGCCGAGGCGCCCGCGGTCCCCGTGGAGGCCGAGACCGCCGCTCCCGTGACTCCCGCAGAACCTGCCGAGCTCGCCGAGCCTGCGGAACCCGCAGAGTCCGGCGCGCCCGCCGAGCCCGCAGAGGTGCCGGCCGAGGCCACCGAGCCGAGCACCGAGCAGACCGAGCAGACCGAGCAGCGCCCGGCCGCCCCCGGCTACGACGACGCCGAGCGCGAAGCCGTCCTGCGCGTGATGCGTGAACGCCGCGACATCCGCAACGGCTTCCGCACCGACCCCATCCCGCACGAGGTGCTGCTGCGCGTCCTGGAGGCCGCCCACACCGCCCCGAGCGTCGGCCACTCCCAGCCCTGGGACTTCGTCGTCATCCGCTCCGCCGAGACCCGCCGGACGATGCACGAGCTCGCCGTCCGCCAGCGCGAGGCCTACGCCAAGTCGCTGCCGAAGGGCCGGGCGAAGCAGTTCAAGGAACTGAAGATCGAGGCGATCCTCGACACCCCGGTGAACATCGTCGTCACCGCCGACCCGACCCGCGGCGGCCGCCACACCCTCGGCCGGCACACCCAGCCGCAGATGGCCCCGTACTCCTCGGCCCTCGCCGTCGAGAACCTCTGGCTCGCCGCCCGTGCCGAAGGCCTCGGCGTCGGCTGGGTCAGTTTCTTCGACGAGCGCGAGATGGTCCGCGCCCTCGGCCTGCCCGAGCACCTCGAGGTCGTCGCGTACCTGTGCGTCGGCTACGTCGACGAGTTCCCGGACGAGCCCGAGCTGATGCAGGCGGGCTGGTCCAAGCGCCGCCCGCTGTCCTGGGTCGTCCACGAGGAGACGTACGGCCGCCGCGCGCTGCCCGGCGAGGAGCCGCACGACCTGCTCTCGGAGACCGTCTCCGGGATCCGCCCGCTGGACGCCAAGGCGCTCGGCGAGGCGTGGGAGCGCCAGAAGCGCATGACCAAGCCCGCCGGAGCCCTCGGCATGCTGGAGATCATCTCCGCGCAGCTGTCCGGCCTGTCCCGGGTCTGCCCGCCGCCGATCCCCGAGCCGGCCGCGGTCGCGATCTTCGCGGGCGACCACGGCGTGCACGCCCAGGGCGTCACCCCCTGGCCGCAGGAGGTGACCTCGCAGATGGTCGCCAACTTCCTCGGCGGCGGCGCGGTCTGCAACGCCTTCGCGAACCAGGTCGGCGCCGAGGTCTGCGTGATCGACGTGGGCGTCGCGGGCGACCTGCCGGCCACCCCGGGCCTGCTGCCCCGCAAGGTCCGCGCGGGCACCGCCGACTTCACCACCGGCCCGGCCATGACCCGCGAGGAGGCGATCGCGGCCATCGAGGTCGGCATCGAAACCGCGCGCGACCTGGTGGCGGCCGGCAACAAGGCCCTGCTGACCGGCGAGATGGGCATCGCGAACACCACGGTGTCCGCCGCCCTGATCTCCGTGTTCACGGACACCGACCCGGCGGAGGTCACCGGGCGCGGCACCGGCATCAACGACGAGACGCACGCCCGCAAGATCGAGGTCGTCCGCCGGGCCCTGGAGCTCCACCAGCCGGACCCGTCGGACCCGATCGGCGTCCTCGCGGCCATCGGCGGCCTGGAGCACGCGGCGATCGTCGGCCTCCTGCTGGGCGGCGCGTCGCTGCGTACGCCGGTGATCCTCGACGGCGTCAGCGCCGGGGCCGCGGCCCTGGTCGCCCGTGCCATCGCGCCCGAATCCCTGTCGGCGTGCATCGCGGGCCACCGCAGCGCCGAGCCGGGCCACGTGGCCGCGCTCAACAAGCTGGGCCTGCGCCCCCTGGTCGACCTGGACCTCCGCCTCGGCGAGGGCACGGGCGCCCTGCTGGCCCTCCCCCTGGTCCAGAGCGCCGCCCGCGCCATGCACGAGGTGGCCACCTTCGACTCGGCAGGCGTCACCGAGAAATAACCCCGCCCCACCCGAGCCCCGGCCAATCCCAGCCCCGCCGGCGACCCCGGCACACTCGGCCCGCCGGTGACCCCGGCCAATCCCCAGCCCCGCCGGCGTTTGAGGCGCGGGGTCCGGGGCGGAGCCCCGGGGTGGGGCCGCCGGGGGCGGTGCCCCCGAAACGGGTGCCGGGCGCAGCCCGTGCACCCGGCGGGTCCGGGTGCAGCCCCGGGCGGTCCGCGTCGCCACGCGGTTTCGGGAAGGGGCGGGGCGGGGGAAACACCCCCGCAGGGCCCACCCAGGCCCCCACCCGCCCCGCGCCGTATGGTGGACCCGCACCACAAAACCGCACGTCAGTCCCCCCGCCGCTCCAGCGTCGCAGCGGCAACGCCAGACCCGCCGCCTCAGGAGCCGCACCGCCATGGCCGATTACCCCGCCTACCCCGTAGGGCTCCGCCTCCAGGGCCGCCGCGTCGTCGTCATCGGCGGTGGCCAGGTCGCGCAGCGCCGCCTCCCCGCCCTGGTGGCGGCCGGCGCCGACGTCGTGCTGATCTCCCCCTCCGCGACCCCGTCCGTGGACGTGATGGCCGAGACCGGCGAGATCCGCTGGGAGCGCCGTCGCTACGAGGACGGCGATCTGGCGGGCGCCTGGTACGCCCTGATCGCCACCCAGAACCGCGAGGCCAACGACCGCGCGTCAGCCGAGGCCGAGCGCGAGCGGGTCTGGTGCGTGCGTGCCGACGACGCGTCCGCCGCCACCGCCTGGACCCCTGCGACGGGCCGCAGCGAGGGCGTGACCGTCGCCGTGCTCACGGGCAACGACCCCCGCCGCTCCGCCTCCGTCCGCGACGCGATCGTCGAGGGGCTGCGCGACGGCTCCCTCTCGGCCCCCGCGCACCGCGCGCGCCCGCACGCCCCCGGTGTAGCCCTCGTCGGCGGCGGACCCGGCGACCCGGACCTGATCACGGTCCGCGGCCGCCGCCTGCTCGCCGAGGCCGACGTCGTCATCGCCGACCGCCTCGGCCCCCGCGACCTGCTCGACGAGCTGCCGCCGCACGTCGAGGTCATCGACGCGGCGAAGATCCCGTACGGCCGGTTCATGGCCCAGGAGGCCATCAACAACGCGCTGATCGAGCACGCCAAGGCCGGCAAGGCCGTGGTCCGCCTCAAGGGCGGTGACCCGTACGTCTTCGGCCGCGGCATGGAGGAGGCGCAGGCGCTCGCCGAGGCCGGCATCGCCTGCACCGTCGTCCCGGGCATCTCCAGCTCCATCTCCGTGCCCTCCGCCGCCGGCATCCCCGTCACCCACCGCGGGGTGGCGCACGAGTTCACCGTGATCAGCGGGCACGTCGCGCCCGACGACGCGCGCTCGCTCGTCGACTGGGCGGCCCTCGCCAAGCTGACCGGCACCCTCGTGATCCTCATGGGCGTCGACAAGATCGGCGCCATCGCCGCCACCCTGGTCGAGCACGGCAAGGCCCCCGGGACACCCGTCGCCGTGATCCAGGAAGGCACGACCGCCGCCCAGCGCCGCGTGGACGCGACCCTCGCCACGGTCGGCGAGACCGTCCGCACCCAGGACGTCCGTCCGCCCGCCGTCATCGTGATCGGTGAGGTCGTGAACGTCGGCGTCCCGCCCCTCTCCGGCTGAGCGGAGACCGGTCCCCGGCCGGCCGGACACCGAAGTAACCGCGGGTAACGGATCTCGTTACCGGCGTTGGCACCACACCCAGGACAAGGCAGTATCACCCTGTGGCTGATCTCATCACCGTCGAAGACCCCGACGACCCGCGCCTGCGCGACTACACGGGTCTGACCGACGTCGAACTCCGGCGCAGGCGCGAGCCCGCGGAAGGCCTGTTCATCGCCGAGGGCGAGAAGGTCATCAGACGGGCCAAGGGCGCCGGCTACGAGATGCGCTCCATGCTGCTGTCCGCGAAGTGGGTCGACGTCATGAAGGACGTCATCGACGAGCTCCCGGCCCCCGTCTACGCCGTCAGCCCGGAGCTCGCCGAACGCGTCACCGGCTACCACGTCCACCGCGGGGCGCTCGCCTCCATGCAGCGCAAGCCGCTCCCGACCGCCGACGAGCTGCTGGCGCGCGCCCGGCGCGTGGTGATCATGGAGTCGGTCAACGACCACACCAACATCGGGGCGATCTTCCGCAGCGCGGCCGCGCTCGGCATGGACGCGGTGCTGCTCTCCCCGGACTGCGCCGACCCGCTCTACCGGCGCTCGGTCAAGGTCTCGATGGGCGCGGTGTTCTCCGTCCCGTACGCCCGCCTGGACGCCTGGCCCAAGGGCCTGGAGTCCGTACGCGAGGCCGGGTTCAAGCTGCTCGCCCTCACCCCGCACGAGAAGGCCTCCTCGATCGACGAGGCGGCCCCGCACACCCTCGAACGGGTCGCCCTGATGCTCGGGGCGGAGGGCGACGGCCTCTCCACTCAGGCCCTGGTCGCCGCGGACGAATGGGTCCGCATCCCCATGGCCCACGGAGTGGACTCGCTGAACGTCGGCGCGGCTGCTGCCGTCGCCTTCTACGCCGTGGCCACCGGCCGCCCCGGAGCCTGAGCCCCGCCCCGGAGCCGGCGGAGCCCGCTCCACCGGCTCCGGGCCGCCGCTTCCGGGTCACGGGTGCGGCGCTGCGGCTGCCGCGCCGCAGCTCCCGGATCAGAGCTTCTGGGCCGCCGCGATGCCCAGGGCCACGATCAGCGTGACCACCACGAACACGATCAGGCGCTGACGCAGCAGCCGCCGGTCCGGCCCGGCCGGACGCCGCCCGGCCCCCGTGGTGCGCGGCGCGGGACGCCCGTTGGTCCGCGACCCCGCCGCACCCGGCACCGTGCCCGGCCGTGCGGTGTTGCGCGCCGACGACGGCCGCGAGGCCGGATCGCGCCGGGCCTGTCCCGCACCCGAGGGCGCCGACGCCCGGGACGGCGACGATGACGGCGACGAGCCCGGCCGGGACTGCGGGGGCCGCGCCACGGGCGTGCCCGTGGGCCGCCGCTCCGTGCGCTGCTGCGCGTACTGCTCGGCCATCCGTCCGCCGGGCCGGTCGGCTTCGTGCCGCGGGGCCGGCGGCCGCGCCTCGGACAGCCCCTGGGCCTCCCGGGCCGCGATCTCCTTGAGCCGCATCGACAGCTGCAGCGTGCTCGGGCGTTCCTCCGGGTCCTTGGCCAGGCAGGCCTGCACCAGCGGCGCCAGCGCGTCCGGGACGCCGTACAGCTGCGCCTCCTCGTGCACCACCCGGTAGAGCATGACCTCGGAACTGCCGTGCCCGAAGGGCGAGTCGGCGGTGGCCGCGTACGCGAGGGTGGCGCCGAGCGCGAACACGTCGGTGGCCGGGGTGACGGCCGCGCCGCGCACCTGCTCCGGGGCCAGGAAGCCGGGGGAGCCGACCGCGGTGCCCACGTGGGTGAGGGTGCTGGCGCCGGTGGCCCAGGCGATCCCGAAGTCGATGATCCGCGGCCCCTTGGGAGACAGCAGGATGTTGGAGGGCTTGAGGTCGCGGTGGACGACCCCGGCCTCGTGCACCGCCACCAGGCCCTCGGAGAGCGCGGCCCCGATCGCGGCGATCTGTGCGGCCGACAGCGGGCCTTCCTCGGCCACCTTGTCGTGCAGGGAGGGCCCGGGGACGTACTGGGTCGCGAACCAGGGGCGCTCGGCCTCCAGGTCGGCGGCCACCAGCCGGGCCGTGCACCCGCCCCGGATGCGCCGGGCCGCGGAGACCTCGCGCGCGAAGCGCGAACGGAACTCCTGGTCCTCGGCGAGATCCGGCCGGATCACCTTCAGGGCCACCCGCTGTCCGCGGCGGTCCGAGCCGAGGTAGACGACGCCCATTCCACCCGCACCGAGCCGCCGGTGCAGCCTGAACGAGCCGACGACACGCGGGTCCTCGCGCCGGAGCCGCATCATCGCCATGTCCACCCCGTGTGCCCGGTCGTCCTGTTGACGTGGCACAGCTTACGGACGATCCGCCATGTGTGCTCAGAGGCCGCGCCCTCGGCGGCAGATTCGATTGTCAGTGCGGTGCGCGACACTTGAGGGTTGTTCAGAAGCCGGGTCGGCCTGTTGTGGGTGGGGCGCAGGTGGCCCCAAAGATCCACAGTGTCAAGGGTGTTGGCCTCTCCCGCCGTCCGAAGGGGCGCGCGACCGGCCCCGGGCGCGCTGCACAGCCGTACGAAACGCGGGTGTCCGGGCGCCACCGCGCGCAGGGACGGAGGGTGAGCGGGGGAGCGCCGGAAGTGAGGGAAGTCACCCCGCGTGACCCACCCCTCCGGGAAGTCCCCCACTGAGAAGGACCCGTCTCCACCCAGGGGAGTACACCGCGTCGCCCCCCGTCATCCTCCCGGAGGCCCGGCAATGGGTACGAGGGCATGAGGACCGGAGCCTCCGGCGCCCCTAGTGTTGAAGACAAGCGGCGGGTGGCGTACTCGTCCCCCGAGGTCAGGCACCCGCCGCTTGCCAGAGCACGTGTCCGCGGGGCGCTACCGGCAAGGCCGGGGGCGCCGTTGGGCCCGGGCACCACAGAACGAGAGGGAGAGGGACATGGCGCACATCGCAGGCCGGACGGTCGTCCGCACTCGGGGCGGCAAGGCCGGTACGCGCCACCCCCTGGTGGCGGCCGCCATGGTCCTCCCCCTCGCCACCCTGCTCGTCGTCGTCTTCGGCGGCTGGGAAGCGGTGGTCACACAGGCGTCGTCCGTGGGCGTGATGCTGGGGCGCTGAGCGGCGCCCCGGGTCCGGGAGAGCGGCCCGGGCCGGGACATCGGCCGACAGCCCCGTGGGGACGGGGGTGGGGCGGACGGCAGTGAAAGGGTGCTGCCCGTACGACTGGGGAGTCGTACGGGCAGCGCCCTTTCGTATGTGTGCGCGCCGGCTGCCGGACCGCCCGTCCCGAGGAGGTCCGCAAGCCGCCGGGAGCCGCCGGGAGCCGCCGGGTGACTGACACCGCGGGACGCCGCCAGGCCCTGCACGCCGGACCGGCGGGCGGCCGCGTACGATCCCTGCAGGCCCGACGACCTGGGGGAACACATGAACCGCTTCGCCGCGGAACTGGCCGCCCTCGCCGGGCACCGCCAGGCGCAGCGGGCCGGGGTGCCGCGGCAGCACATCCTGCTCGCCGACCGCCCCGACGGCACCGTCGTGCGCACCGGCGCGGTCGTCGTGAAGGCGCACGCCCCCGACACCGACCACGCGGCCCTCGCCGTCCGGATCGAGATCGCCGCCGCCCCGCCGCTCGGCGGCATCCTGCTGGCCCCGCTGACCCTCGCCCCCCACGAGGGCGCCCTGATCACCCGGCTGCGCGGACGGCCCGTGTCGGCCTGGCCGCACGGGCAGCCCGTGGACCCCGAACGCCCCGAGGCCGCACCCTGGGAGGACGCGGCCCGGCTGCTGGCCCGGCTGCACCGGGTGCCCGCCGGCGTCCTGCCCGGCCCGGTGCCCCCGATGCGGGGGCCGGCCAAGGTGGCCCGCGCGCTGTCCCGGATGACCGCCGCCGGCCCGCACCCCCACGCCCCGGTGGTACGGGCCGCCGCGGACCGGCTGCCCGCCTGGGCCCGCGGCGAGGCCTGCGCACCCGCCCCGGCCCGCGCCGCCCTGTGCCACGGCGACCTGCACCTGGGCCAGCTCGTCCGGCACCCCGCCCCCGACGGCCCGTGGCTGCTGATCGACGTGGACGACCTCGGCCTCGGCGACCCCGCCTGGGACCTGGCGCGGCCGGCCGCCTGGTACGCGGCGGGCCTGCTCGGAACGGACGTCTGGCAGCGGTTCCTGGGCGCCTACCGGGACGCCGGAGGCCCGGCGGCCGGGCCCGCCGGCACCGACCCGTGGCCGGAACTCGACGTGGCCGCCCGGGCGCTGACCGTCCAGACGACTGCGCTCGCCCTGGCCAAGTCCCTCGACGAGGGGCGCGATCTCGACGACGTGGAACGGCTCATGGTGGAGAGTTGTGCCCGAATCGGCACACTCCCGCCGGACTTGGAGCAACACTCTCCGTCGTAGGGTGAACTGCACGCCACCGGGCATGCATCCCGGTGAATGAAGCCCGACGGCGAGGAGTTGAGCCGATCATGCAGTGTCCGAAGTGCCACGCGATGATGCACACGTACAACCGCAGCGGTGTTCAGATCGAGCAGTGCAGCGGCTGCCGCGGCATATTCCTGGACTACGGCGAGCTGGAGGCGCTGACCCGCCTGGAGTCCCAGTACGGTCAGGTCCCGCCGCCGCCGGCCCCGCCGGCCTACCCGGCCGGGCAGGCGCCCGCCTGGGGCGCCCCGCAGCACCACGGCCACGGACACGGCCACCACCACCGCGGCGGCTTCGGCCGGATGCTCTTCTCCTCCTGAGGCGCCCCACGGTGCGGACGGCGCCCTCCCGGGCGCCGTCACCCCGGTCCCGGCGCGCCCCGTACTTCGGTATGTGCGTGCTCGCGCAAGAAAGCCCCGGCCGTCGAGACGGCCGGGGCTTTCCGGTGGTGCGCGATACTGGGATTGAACCAGTGACCTCTTCCGTGTCAGGGAAGCGCTCTCCCGCTGAGCTAATCGCGCGGGAACCACGGTCCGAAAACCGCAGGTCAGTGTAGTGCGTGCGCGATACTGGGATTGAACCAGTGACCTCTTCCGTGTCAGGGAAGCGCTCTCCCGCTGAGCTAATCGCGCGGGGGATCCGGAGATCCGGGATCCGAAGATCCAGTGGACGATACTGGGATTGAACCAGTGACCTCTTCCGTGTCAGGGAAGCGCTCTCCCGCTGAGCTAATCGTCCTTGGAGGTGGAGACGGGATTTGAACCCGTGTAGACGGCTTTGCAGGCCGTTGCCTCGCCTCTCGGCCACTCCACCATGGAGCTGCAGGGGTTCTCGGGAAGATCCCCCACTTCGAGCGGACGACGAGATTCGAACTCGCGACCCTCACCTTGGCAAGGTGATGCTCTACCAACTGAGCCACGTCCGCATGTCGCCGTGTTGCTTTGGGGTTTTTCCCGCGCTCCCCGGCGACGTGTTGAACTCTAGCGGATTCCCGGGCCAGCTCAAAAACGCGTTTCCGCAGCGTGCTGCGGTCCGCTCACCGCCGGTCACCTCACGGCCGCCTCACCGGCGCCCGGCCGTCACCCGCCATAGACTCACAGCCGTGCACGACCTGCCACCCATGGCCCGCTTCGGCGGCCTCCTCGCGACCGACCTCCGCGACGTGACCAGCGATCCGAGCGCCCTGGAGTCCACCGGCTTCTGGGCCGTGTCGGCCGACTTCGAGGGCCGTCTGGTCTGCGCGCGGTTCGGGGACGTACGCCCCGACCCGGTTCCCGCCCCCGTCCCCGGAGCCTGGACCGGCCCCGGCGCGGGGCAGTGGAGCTCCTCCCTGGACCGGGCCGCCTACGTCTCCGGCGTCCGCCGCATCCGCGAGTACATCGAGGCGGGGGAGGTGTACCAGGCCAACCTGTGCCGGGTGCTCTCCGCGCCCCTGCCCGACGCCGCCACGGCCGACGTGGACGCCCTCACCGCCCTGCTCGCGCGCGGCAACCCCGCTCCGTTCGCAGGAACGATTCGCCTCCCGGCGCACGGCGTGGAGATCGCCACCGCGTCCCCCGAGCTCTTCCTGCGCCGCACCGGCCGCACCGTCGAGTCCGGCCCCATCAAGGGCACCGGCCGCACCGCCTCCGACCTGCTGCCCAAGGACCACGCCGAGAACGTCATGATCGTGGACCTGGTCCGCAACGACCTCGGCCGCGTCTGCGCCACCGGCTCGGTGACCGTCCCGGCGCTGTGCGCCGTCGAGGAGCACCCCGGACTGGTCCACCTCGTCTCCACCGTCCGCGGCGAACTGGCCGACGGCGCAGGCTGGCCCGAGCTGCTCGCCGCGACCTTCCCGCCCGGCTCCGTCACCGGAGCCCCCAAGTCCTCCGCCCTGCGGATCATCGAGTCCCTCGAGACGGCTCCCCGCGGCCCCTACTGCGGCGGCATAGGCTGGGTGGACGCCGACCGCGGAACCGGCGAGCTGGCCGTCGGCATCCGCACCTTCTGGATCGACCGCGAGGCCCCCGCCGGACCGCGCCTGCACTTCGGCACCGGCGCCGGGATCACCTGGGGCTCCGACCCGGACCGGGAATGGGCCGAGACCGAGCTGAAGGCCGCCCGGCTGCTCGCGGTAGCGTCGGGTACGTACCAGGCGAGTGGAGGGACCGTACGGTGAGGATCTGGCTCGACGGAGAGCTGCGCGACGCAGAAGACGCCAAGGTGTCCGTCTTCGACCACGGGCTGACCGTGGGCGACGGCGTGTTCGAGACGCTCAAGGCGGAGGACGGGCGGGCCTTCGCGCTCACCCGCCACCTGGACCGGCTGACCCGCTCCGCGCGCGGTCTCGGCCTGCCCGACCCCGACCTGGACGAGGTGCGCCGCGCCTGCGCCGCCGTACTGGACGCCAATCCCGTGCCGCTCGGCCGGCTGCGCATCACGTACACCGGCGGGCTGTCGCCGCTGGGCTCGGACCGCGGCGAGACCGGGCCCACCCTGGTCGTCGCCCTCGGCGCGACGACCCGCCGCCCCGACTCCACGGCCGTCGTCACCGTGCCGTGGGTCCGCAACGAGCGCAGCCCGCTCACCGGCCTGAAGACCACCTCGTACGCCGAGAACGTCGTCGCGCTCGCCCGCGCGAACGGCGCCGGCGCCTCCGAGGCGCTCTTCGCCAACACCGTCGGACGGCTCTGCGAGGGCACCGGCTCCAACGTCTTCGTCGTCCTCGACGGCGAGATCCACACCCCGCCGGTCGCCTCCGGCTGCCTGGCCGGCATCACCCGGGCCCTCGCCGTCGAGTGGACCGGGGCCAAGGAGACCGACCTGCCGTTCGACGTCCTGGACGGCGCCGAGGAGATCTTCCTGACCTCCACCCTGCGCGACGTCCAGGCCGTCCACCGCGTCGACGGCCGTGACCTGCACGGTACGCCCGGACCGGTCACCCTCAAGGCCATGCGGGTCTTCGAAGAGCGCTCCGGAGCGGACCTCGATCCGTAGAACCTGCGCGAAACGCCCGTGACGCGCGGCCGCAAGGCAGGTACAACACCACTGATGACCACCACCCTGCGGCCGACCGGGCCGCTCCAGCAGAGCAGTGACGGGGCGCGCGTGCGCGCCTACGAGGTCTGCGTCAACAGCCGGCACGTCGGCAGCCTGGAAATCGGCACCGACACCCCCTTCGGCCCTGCCGTGGGCGAGATCCGCGGGCTGCGGATCGAGGAGCCCGACCGCGGGCGGGGCCGCGGCACCGTCGCCGCCCTGGCCGCCGAGGAGGTCCTGCGCTCCTGGCGCTGTACCCGGGTGCGGATCTCCGTCCCCGCGGACGCGGCGGCCGGAAACAGGCTCGCCACCGCCCTCGGCTACCGCGAGCAGGGCCGCAACATGCTCAAGGAGCTCACCCCCGGCCCGCGGGCGCTCCCGGCGGGCGTCACGGGCCGCCCGATGACCGCGGGGGAGTACGAGGGCTGGCACGCGCACGCCGTCGAGCAGTACGCGAACGACTGGCGCGAGCGCGGCCTGCCCGCCGATGCCGCGCTCGCCAAGTCCCGTGCGGACCACGCCAGGCTGCTGCCCGCCGGTCTGGAGACCCCGGGCGTCCGGATCTGCGTACTGGAGTCGGGCGGGGAGCCCGCGGGGCACGTCTGGGTCGCCGAGCGCGAGGTCCTGCCCGGACGCCCCGGCGCGTACGTCTTCGACGTCGCCGTACGGGCCGGGCAGCGCGGCCGGGGCCACGGCCGCTCCCTGATGCTGCTCGCCGAGGAGCTCTCCCTCGCCGCCGGATCGGGACTGCTGGGCCTGCACGTCTTCAGCGACAACACCCCGGCGCTGCGGCTCTACGAATCGCTCGGTTACGCCGCGACCCACGTGAACTACGGCAAGGAGCTGATCTAGGACCCGGCCGCGGGCGGCTGCGGGGTCAGAGGGCGAGCAGGCGGTCCGCGATCTCCTCGATCCGCGCGCGCAGCCCGTCCTGGCTCTTGCCGCCGTCCAGCCGCTCGCCGTCGATGACGTACGTCGGCGTACCGGTGACGCCGATCGCCTTGCCCTCGGCCTGGTCGGCGTCGACGATCAGCATGTGCCGGCCGTCGATCAGGGCGAGGTCGAACTCCTCGACGTCCAGGTCCAGTTCCCGGGCCGCATCCAGCAGGACGGCCTCGCCGCTCTCGCCCAGCTCCTCGGCGCGGGCGAGCACCGCCTCCGCGTACGGCCAGCCCTTGCCCTGGTCCACGGCCTCCTCGGCAGCCTGTGCGGCGGCGTAGGCGTGCTTGTGCTTCTCGAGGGGGAAGTGGCGCAGGCGGATGTCCATCCGGTCGCCGTAACGGGCCCGCAGGGCGCGCAGGTCCTCCAGGGCGCTTCGGCAGTCGGTGCACTGGAGTTCGCACCAGACGTCCAGGACGACGGGACCGGCGGAGGGGGCGGGCTGGGAATCGCTCATGGCACCAGTCTCCCAGCCGCCCGTCCGGCGCCCCAACCCGGCCCGGACCGGCACCTGCGGAGGAGAGCACCCCGGAGATCTCCCGGAGATCGGGTCGGGGACCGCTGTGGGCGTGGCCCGCGGGGCGGCGGCCGGTGCACGATGGAGGGACAAGACCCCGGGCCCGCCCGGGGGCCCGCCGGAGCTGGAGGCCCGCATGCTTGCCGAGACCATATGTTCCGCGGCGGCCGCGGCCGGCCTGGGCATTGCCGCGCTGACCGCCTACCGCAAGCGCTTCCTGGCCGCGACCCGCATCGCCGCGTACTCCCTGGTGCCGCTCGGGCTCGTGATGACGGGCGTGGTGGACTGGCTCGCCGGGATCGTCTTCAAGCCGTCGGTGTGGATCGGCTTCGGCGTGCTCGGACTGTCCTGGCTGCTGTTCGCCACCACACGGGCGGTGGAGCGCCGAGGCCAGGGCTCCCGCAAGGAGGGGAAGAGCCGCAAGGAGCGCCGAGCGGCAGCCTCGGGAGCCCCGGCAACCGCGGACCCGGTGGCCCCCGCCGCCTCCGCCCCGTCCCTGGGGCCGGCCCGTCCCCAGCAGTCCAAGCCGGCCGCCGCCCCCGCGGACGACTTCTCCGACATCGAGGCGATCCTGAAGAAGCACGGCATCTGACCGCACAGGTGTGCGACGCGGGGCGCGGATTCAGGCGAACTCCCGGGTAATACTCGCGTGTTGAGGGCGGGCGGAGGGCTGCCTGCGCCATCATCGCTCCGAGATGCACGACACATCGCGGGGAGACGCCCCCGCCCTCGCGTCCCCGGCCGCGCCCACGGTCGACGTCGTCGAGCCCGAGCCGCCCGCACCCGAGCCGCGCGGCTGCCTGTTCGCGCTCTCCCAGCCGCCGTTGATGATCTTCCTGGCCGTGATCGCCGCGCTGCTGCTGATGGCGGCGATGCACGATCTGTTCCTGCTGTGAGCCGCCGCCCCCGGGCGGCTACTCGCCGGCTTCCTTGCGCCGCGCCCGGTACGCGGCCACGTGGAGCCGGTTGCCGCAGGTGCGGCTGTCGCAGTAGCGCCGCGAGCGGTTGCGCGAGAGGTCCACGAAGGCGCGCCGGCAGTCCGGAGCCTCGCAGCGCCGCAGCCGCTCCCGCTCGCCCGACACCACGATGAAGGCCAGCGCCATCCCGCAGTCCGCCGCGATGTGGTCGCCCACCGACGCGCCCGGCGCGAAGTAGTGCACGTGCCAGTCGTAGCCGTCGTGGTCGGTCAGCCGCGGCGTGGTCCCGGCCGCCGCCACGAGCTCGTTGATCACCCCGGCCGCGACCCGGGAGTTCTTGGCGCCGAAAACCTGGGCGAAACGGTTCCGCACCGCCCGGATCCCCGCCAGGTCCCGGGCGCCCAGCTCACCCACGTCGCTGATCTCGTGCTCGCGCACGAAATCGCGCAGCGCGGCAACGTCGGCCAGTCCGTCGGACTGGTCCTCCTCGGGTGCGGTGTTCACCAGATCGACGACGACGTCGAGCGCGCGACGGGTGTCGTGGGGGATCTGCACGGTTCTCGCTCCCTGGGCCTGCTGCGGGGCCGGTGCCCGCCAATTGCTGGCCGACTCTAGCGGCTCCGCCGAAAATCGCACCGGCGCTGTTCCCGCGGACGGCTTCCGCGGGAACAGCGCCGGCACTGACGTATGTGGTTGTCCGGCCCGCACCGTCGCCCCGAGTCGGACGGTGCCGGGCGGCTCCCGGAGTGGCTCAGCTTTCCGCCAGGATGTGGGAGAGCTCCTGGTCGAGGTCGAAGTGACGATGCTCAGTGCCTGGTGGAACCGCGGCGTCGGTCCGCTTGAGGAACGACTCCAGCGCTCTGGCGGGTGCTTCGAGCAGGGCTTCTCCCTCCGGTGAGCTCAGGGCGATGCAGACGACGCCCTGACCGTGGCTGCGGGACGGCCAGACTCGGACGTCCCCGGTACCGGTGGGCCGGTGCAGGCCCTCGGCGAGGAGGTCTCGGGCGAAAACCCACTCGACCGTCTCCTCGGCGCCGGTGTGGAAGGTGGCGTGCACGGCGTAGGGATCGGCCGTGTCATACCGCAGGCCCGCGGGTACAGGCAGTGAGGACTCGCTCGACACAACGAGGCGCAGGTGCAGCTCGCAGCTGACCGTGGTGTTCATAAGCGCCAGGGCCTTTCGCTCAGTGTGCGCTCGGGGATTCGCACGTCGGCGAAATCGACATGCCACCTACGGTGCCGTTGTAAACCCCTCTGACCGTTTTGCGGGTCTTCAGGTACCTCGTACGGCGGATCCCGGAGGTCGTTCACGTGTGCTGGGGGCTCCGGTAGGTTGGCACCCATGAATACGGGGAGTGACGAAGACAAGACCGCAGAAACGCCCGGAACGGAGCAGCCGCTCGGCTCCCGGGCGCCCGAGTTCGTCAAAGCGCGCCGCACGCTCCACATGAGCTGGCAAGTCGGCGTCTTCATCGTCGGGCTCGCCGTCGTCGGCGCCGGCGTGGTCATGCTGCCGCTGCCGGGACCCGGCTGGCTCGTGATCTTCGCGGGCATGGCGATCTGGGCCACGGAGTTCGTCTGGGCCCAGCTCGTCCTGCGCTGGACCAAGCGCAAGGTCACCGAGGCGGCACAGAGGGCGCTCGACCCCAAGGTCCGGCGCCGCAACCTCATCCTGATCACCATCGGCCTGGTGATCACCGGCGTGCTGCTGGGGATCTACCTCTGGAAGTTCGGCTTCGCCATGCCGTGGGCCATCAACCAGTGATCCGAGCGGCCGGGACCTGGTCCTGGGGACCCGCTGACATGGGGTAATGTTTGCGGTGCGCCCGGGCGATTAGCTCAGTGGGAGAGCGCTTCGTTCACACCGAAGAGGTCACTGGTTCGAACCCAGTATCGCCCACCCGGACCGAAGGCCCGGAGACCGTCACGGTCTCCGGGCCTTCGGCGTTCCCCGGCGCCGGAGCCTTCGCGCCCGCTCCGGTCCGCAGGCGGTCTACCGCATCCGCCCCAGCGCCCCGCGCACCCGGCGGGCGTCCCGCAGCCGCCTCTCGTACGTCGCACCCACCGCCAGCAGCAGCAGTCCGGCCAGCGCCGGCGGCAGCCACCTCGGCAGCGCGTCCGCCACCTGGACCACGTACGGCGCCAGCTCGTGCAGCGCCACCAGCACCAGCACCGCGCCGCCCAGCAGCAGCGGGGCCTGCAGCCGCCACCGCGCGCCCCCCAGGGTCACCGCCAGCGCCGCCAGGCCCAGCAGCAGCGGCCGCAGCCAGTGGGCGTCCCCCCACGCCGCCGCCAGGCTCGGCAGCAGCGTCGCGGCCAGCCCCGGGCCGTACGCCGTCCAGGACGAGGCCTGCGCGTCGCGGCGCCGCCGCAGCACGCCCACCACCAGCGCGGGCACCGTCACCGGCAGCGTGTACGCCTCCGGCACGGTCACCTCCGACGCCCCCAGCCGCACCCACGTCGCCAGCACGAACAGCGCCGCCGCGGCGTAGCCCGCCGGCCGCCGGTCCGCCCGTACCGCCGTACCCGCGCACACCACGCCCGCCAGGGCCAGCACCAGGGCCAGCGAGGGCGCATCCCCGGCCGCCAGCCCCACCGCCAGGACGCCCGCCGCGGCACCCGCGCACTCCACCGGCACGCGCACCGCCTCCGAAGGCAGCAGCGGGGCCGACAGAGCCGCCACCGCCGGCACGACCAGCACCAGCAGCGCCAGCCGGTGCTCCGGCAGCTCCAGCACCCCGCCCAGAGCCACCAGCACACCCGTCACGCAGGCCACGGCAGCCGCCCCGGCCGCGCCGCGGGCCCAGCGCAGCCCCTCCGGGTCCCACGCCGCCGCCACGCACACCGCCGCGAGCGCACCCAGCACCGCGAACGTCCCCGGACGGCCTGCCAGCGCCAGCACCGCCACGCTCGCCCCGCCCGCCAGCGCACACCCGGCCGCCGCCACCGCCGGCCCGGAACCCTCCGGGCCGCCCGGCACCAGCCCCGGGCGCACCGCCACCGCCACCGCCCCGGCCGTCACCAGCACCTGCGCCACCAGCACCGCGCCGTGGGCCAGCGGCAGCGCCACCGGCAGCACGAACAGCGCACCCCAGGCCAGCAGCCCCGCCCCCACGGCCACCTCCGGCCGGCGGACCACCCGGTACAGCCACCCCGCGAGCACGGCCACGGCAGCCAGCACGAACGGCGCCGAACCGAACCCGGGCCACGCACCACCCGGCTCCGCCGGCACGCCCGCCCACACCCCGTCCAGCACCCGTACGGGCGCCACCAGGACCAGTGCCACCACCGGCAGTGCCAGCAGCCCGCACACCCCTGCGACGACCGCCCCGGCGCCGCCCAGGCCCCACCGCAGCCGGACCGGCAGCGACGACCGCAGCACCGCCAGCAGCGGCACCGCACACCCGAGGTACGCGAACGGCAGCCACCCCGACGGCACCGCCGGGCGCACGACCCCGCCCACACCGGCCACCGCCGCCAGGCCCGACACGACCGCCACCGCCAGCGCGACCTGCGACAGCGCCTCCCCGGCCGACCGCCACGCCACCACCAGCCCCAGCGCGGCGACCGCCACCAGCAGCGCGCCCGGCGCCAGAGCCGCACCCGCCGACCCGGCCGCCGCCGACAGGCCCACGCCCGCCAGCAGCGCCCAGCCGCCCAGCCCCGCCCCGCACACTCCGGCCAGCACCCGCACCGGCACCGCACCCCGCGCCGACAGCGCGATCGCCGCGTCCAGCACCGCCGTCCCCAGCAGCGCCCACGCCGACCCCTGCACACCCGCACCCGCGGACACCGCCCACAGCGGCAGCGGCAGCTGCGCCGCCAGCACCGCGGCGGGCACCGGCAGCCGCAGCCCGCGGCACCCCAGCCCGTACCCCGCCCACACCGCGGCGAGCACCCCGGCCGCCCAGGCCGCGTACGCCACCCCGTCGGCGTCCGGCAGCGCCACCCGGTACAGGGCGTACGCGTCCAGCACCGTCAGCGCCAGGCCCAGCCCCGCCACCGACTCCGCCGTCGAGCCCAGCCCGCGGCGCAGCAGTACCGCAGGGACGACCAGCGCCGCCGCGGTCACCGCGCCCAGCACCGCGGACCGGCCGCCGATGCCCATCGACCCCCAGCTCACCACCGTGAAGGCGAGCGCCGCGATCGCCAGCAGCGCCGCGCCCAGCGTCAGCAGGACGTTCTGCGCACCGGGCCCGTGCCCCGTCCGGCCGTCCGCCGCGGGCGGCGGCGACCACTGCGGGAACGGCGCGGACACGGCCGCCGGTGCTTGCAGCACACCGAGAAGCCAGGCCCGGCGCGCCAGCAACTGGGCACGGCGGGCGTCGAGTTGTACGAGCTCGCGATCGAGCAGCACCAGCTCCTCGGCCGGCGGCGGAACGTTTTCCATGCCCGGAGTGTGGCCCCGGTCACGCCGCCGGGACATGGGCGCGCGTACTCAGATCCCCTGAGTACGCATCCCGTGCACCCCCCGCACTTCCTCCCGCAAGCTCTCCCGCAAGCCCTCCCGGGCGCCCACCCGCACGGGCACACTGGGCCCATGGACTGGAGCCGCTACCGCTTCCGCAGCGTCTGGGACCTGGCCGCCCCGCCCGCCCGGGTGTTCGCCGCACTCGCCGACCCCGCCCGCTACCCCGGCTGGTGGCCCCAGATCCGCCGCGTCACCCCGCTCGGCGACGGGTCCGGCGCCGCGCACTTCCGCTCCTTCCTCCCGTACGACCTGCACGTCACCGCCACCGAGGCGCGGCACGACCCCGCCGCCGGAGTCCTCGAGATACGGCTCGACGGTGACCTCGACGGCTGGGCCCGCTGGACCGTGCGCGCCGCCCCCGGCGGCGGCACCCGGGCCGTCTACGAGCAGGAAGTCCGCGTGCGCAAGCCGCTGATGCGGCGCCTCGCGGTCCCCGGGCGGCCCTTCTTCCGGCTCAACCACGCGCTCATGATGCGCGCCGGACACCGGGGCCTGGAGGCCTTCCTGGCCGCCGGACCCCACGCGGTTTGAACGAACCCCGTCCGTCCCTGTATGGTTCAGTCCGTTCCCGGGCGATTAGCTCAGCGGGAGAGCACTTCGTTCACACCGAAGGGGTCACTGGTTCGATCCCAGTATCGCCCACCGGGAAAAGCCGGTCCGTCAGCAGACGGACCGGCTTTTTCGTGCCCGGTCATGCCCGGTTCGTACCCGGGCGCGCCGGAGCGGAGCCCGCCGGCCCGGCAGGGCCTCAGGCCGCCGTCGTCAGCTCCGGACGCACCGGCCAGTGCGGATCCACCGCCTCCTCCGAGCCGTTGCGCGCGAACCACGCCTGCAGACCCCGCGCCTGTGCCGCGTGCCACACCGCCTGCAGCGTGTGCAGCTCCGCCGGAGTCAGCCGCTCCAGGCGCCCCGAGAAGCGCCGCCCCACGGCACGCACCACCTCCAGCGACGCCACCGCGTCCGCCGCCGCGTCGTGCGCCCCGTCCAGCTCGATGCCGTAGTGCTCGCACAGGTCCGTGAGCGTACGGCGGCCCTTGCGGTACCGGTCCAGATGCTTGTCCAGCACCCGCGGATCCAGCACCGTCAGCGGCCTGTTGTCCAGATACCGTGCCAGCGACGACGCACGGTGCCGCCGCAACTCCCGGTCCAGGAGCGTCAGGTCGAACGGGGCGTTCATCACCACCACCGGCCGCCCCGCCGCCGCCTGCTCCCCGAGCATCCGGGCTATCTCCTCGACCACCGGCGCCGGCCAGCGGCCGTGCCGCTGCAGGTGGTCGTCGGTCAGGCCGTGCACTTCCGTGGCCCCGGCAGGCACCGGGATCCCGGGATTGACCAGCCACCGTGTCGCCCGCACCCGGCCGCCCGCGCACTCCTGCACGACGATCGCGGCGGACACGATGCGGTCCTGCTCGACGTCCACTCCGGTGGTCTCAGTGTCGAAAGCGGCCAACGGCCCCTCGTACCAGCGCGTCATGTCCGAACTCCTCGTCCCCGAAGGGCAGAAGGCCGCACAGCCCAACGATCCGGCCGACCTCGCCCGAGACCGTGATACCCGGCCTGTTCGCGCCGTACGCCGTTTGCGGCCCGGCCTCTGCGGAGACAACACCAGTGGGGGACCGCACAACTGACCGGACGTCATCGACGGGCCGACACCGAAGGACCACGGGGAGCCATGGCGCTCGCACAGCCCGAAGAGGGCGTGCCCGAGCGGACCGAACCGCTGCGCGGCACACTTGCCACCACCGCCTGCATGGAGACCCTCCAGGTGGGATACCTGCACGCCGTCGCCGCGGCCGCCGGCTGCTCCCTGTCCCAGCCCTTCCCCGACAACGGCATCGACTGGCACGTCAGCCACGGCGCCCCCGAGCACGCCGTCGACGACGAGGTCACCATCAAGGTGCAGCTCAAGGCCACCTACCAGATCGCCCCCGAACCCCCCGGACCCACCTTCGCCTTCACCCTCGACAACGACCACCTGGCAAAGCTGGCCCGCACCCCCGTCGCCGTCCACAAGATCCTCGTCGTGATGCTCGTACCCCGCGACCGCGACGCCTGGCTGCGGGCCGGACACGACCGGCTCGACCTGCGGCACTGCTGCTACTGGACCAACCTGGCCGGACACCCGGTGACGGGCCGGCGCCGCACCACGGTGAGGATCCCGACCACACGGATCTTCGACGACCGGGCCCTGTGCGCGATCATGACCCGCGTCGGGTCGGGAGGGAGGCCGTGATGACGGCCGGAAGGAACACCCCGATGCAGGAGCCGTACGGGCCCTACGGGCCGCCGCGGCCCCACCTGCGGCCCCTGCCGAGGCACTTCGCGGAACCGGGCGGACCCGTCCCGGGCTTCGTCGACCCCGCCGTCCTCGGCGCCCTCCTGCACCGCCACGGCTGGCAGCGCCGCGGCGGGGCCGCCGGCCGCTACGCCCGCTGGACCCCGCCCGGCACCGCCGCGGCCGGATACGGAGCCACCAGCCTCCTCGTCCCGGAGAGCAACACCTTCCCCGACAGCGGGGACCTCCTCGAAGAGGCCCTCACCGCCCTCTCCCGCAGCGGCCTGCCGTCCGCCCGCGAAGTCCTCTACGGACTCACCGTCCCCAGCGACGAAATCCGCTGGTGGCGCGAGCTGCCCGACGGCCTCGCCGGCGAAGCCTCCTGGCCCGTCCAGGAACAACTGCGCGCCGCCGCCCGCCGGCTCCTGCTGGCGGGCGCCCTCGCCGACCGGGCCCGCGCCGGCTACCACGGCGCCCGCCACCGCACCCAGGCCGAACGCACCGTCGACGACGTCCTCGTCGGGCCCGCCCCCGGCGGCCGCCGCCTCACCGCGTTCGTCCCCGTCGACGGCGGCCGCGGCACCGTCACCCGCCTCCACCACGCCCTCCACGCCGCCCGCGAGGCCATCGACTACCGGCGCGCCACCGGCGGCATGGAAGCCTTCGACACCGCCGTGCAGGCCGGCGTCAGCCGCGAACTGGCCGACGCGCTGATCGCCCTGGTCCGCGGCACCGAAGGCGCCGGCATCGCCCTCGCCTGGTCACCCGCCGCGGGCGTGCCCGCGGGCTGCGCCGCCCGCCCCGAGCCCGTCGAGTTCTCCCCCGGCGACCTCCCCGCCCTGCGCGAGGCCGCCGCCCGCTACACCCGCGAGGAGCCCGCCGTCACCGTCCGCATCGCCGGCACCGTCATCCGGATGCGCCGCTCCGCCCCGCGCGGCGGCGGCACCGTACGGCTGCGCGTCCTGGCCGGGGCGGAGGTCCCGTACGTCCGCACCGTCCTCGACGAGGAGGCGTACGCCATCGCCGGCCACGCCCACCTGGTCGGTCTCCCCATCCGGCTGACCGGCCGGCTCCAGCGGCGCGGCGGCTTCCGGCGGATGACCGACGTGGGAGAGGTGGCGCCCGTACGGCTGGACGAAGTGGAACGCGACCGGCTGCTGAAATCCCTCCAGGAGAACCTCGACTTCTTCGAGGAAGCCTGCGGGGGAGACACGGACCGCGACCCCGCGGACGACTGAGCGGTAACCGTTTCGCGGCCGACGGGTCGGGCTCGGTACGATTCAGGCGCGCGCAGTGACCGCTGCGCACCCCCTGAGTCAGGAGAGACCGGTGTCAGACGTCCGTGTGATCATCCAACGCGATTCCGAGCGGGAAGAGCGCGTGGTGACCACGGGCACCACGGCGGCGGACCTCTTCGCCGGCGAGCGCACCGTGATCGCCGCGCGCGTGGCGGGCGAGCTGAAGGACCTCTCGTACGAGGTGCAGGACGGCGAGGCCGTCGAGCCGGTGGAGATCTCCTCCGAGGACGGCCTGAACATCCTGCGCCACTCGACCGCGCACGTCATGGCCCAGGCCGTGCAGGAGCTCTTCCCCGAGGCCAAGCTCGGCATCGGCCCGCCGGTCCGGGACGGCTTCTACTACGACTTCGACGTCGCCAGGCCCTTCACCCCCGACGACCTCAAGGCCGTCGAGAAGAAGATGCAGGAGATCCAGAAGCGGGGCCAGAAGTTCGCCCGCCGCGTGGTCACCGACGAGGCGGCCCGCGAGGAGCTCGCCGACGAGCCGTACAAGCTGGAGCTCATCGGCATCAAGGGCTCCGCGGCCGTAGAGGATGGCGCCGACGGTGCGAACGTCGAGGTGGGCGGCGGCGAGCTGACCATCTACGACAACCTGGACGCGAAGACCGGCGAGCTGTGCTGGAAGGACCTCTGCCGCGGTCCCCACCTGCCCACCACCCGGAACATCCCGGCGTTCAAGCTGATGCGCAACGCCGCCGCCTACTGGCGGGGCAGCGAGAAGAATCCGATGCTCCAGCGCATCTACGGCACCGCGTGGCCGTCGAAGGACGAGCTCAAGGCACACCTCGACTTCCTCGCCGAGGCCGAGAAGCGCGACCACCGCCGCCTCGGCAACGAGCTCGACCTCTTCTCCATCCCGGACGAGATCGGCTCCGGCCTGGCCGTCTTCCACCCGCGAGGCGGCATCATCCGCCGGGTGATGGAGGACTACTCGCGCAAGCGGCACGAGGAAGAGGGCTACGAGTTCGTCTACTCCCCGCACGCCACCAAGGGCGCCCTCTTCGAGAAGAGCGGCCACCTGGACTGGTACGCGGAGGGCATGTACCCCCCCATGCAGCTCGACGGTGGTACCGACTACTACCTCAAGCCCATGAACTGCCCGATGCACAACCTGATCTTCGACGCGCGCGGCCGCTCGTACCGCGAGCTCCCGCTGCGCCTGTTCGAGTTCGGCACCGTGTACCGGTACGAGAAGTCGGGCGTGGTCCACGGCCTGACCCGCGCCCGGGGCTTCACCCAGGACGACGCGCACATCTACTGCACCCGCGAGCAGATGGCCGAGGAGCTCGACCGCACCCTCACCTTCGTGCTGAACCTGCTGCGCGACTACGGCCTGACCGACTTCTACCTGGAACTGTCCACCAAGGACCCGGAGAAGTTCGTCGGCTCGGACGAGGTGTGGGAGGAGGCCACCGCGGTCCTCCAGCAGGTCGCCGAGAAGCAGGGCCTCCCGCTGGTCCCGGACCCGGGCGGCGCCGCCTTCTACGGCCCGAAGATCTCGGTCCAGTGCCGGGACGCCATCGGCCGCACCTGGCAGATGTCGACCGTGCAGCTCGACTTCAACCTGCCCGAGCGCTTCGACCTCGAGTACACCGGCCCGGACGGCTCCCGCCAGCGCCCGGTCATGATCCACCGCGCGCTGTTCGGCTCGATCGAGCGGTTCTTCGCGGTCCTGCTGGAGCACTACGCGGGCGCCATGCCGCCGTGGCTGGCCCCGGTGCAGGCCATCGGCATCCCGATCGGCGACGGCCACGTCGAGTACCTGCAGGAGTTCGCCGCCGAGGCGAAGAAGCAGGGCCTGCGGGTGGACGTGGACGCGTCCTCCGACCGGATGCAGAAGAAGATCCGCAACCATCAGAAGCTCAAGGTTCCGTTCATGATCATCGTCGGTGACGACGACATGGCCGCGGGCACCGTCTCCTTCCGCTACCGCGACGGTTCGCAGGAGAACGGCGTCCCGAAGGCCGACGCACTGGCCAAGCTGGCCAAGGTCGTGGCGGACCGCGTCCAGGTCTGAGACGGCCGCAGAACGTGAAAGGCCCCCGGGAGCATCCGCTTCCCGGGGGCCTTCCTCGTGCCCGCGGGGGAGGTCATATGCTGCTTCCCATGACCACTGAACCGGAGCAGCAGAACGGGGTGGGGACGCGGGACGCGTTCCAGCGTCTGTGGACGCCCCACCGGATGGCGTACATCCAGGGCGAGAACAAGCCCAGCGGCCCGGATGCCGGGGACGGGTGTCCGTTCTGTCTGATTCCGGAGATGTCGGACGAGGACGGTCTGATCGTGGCGCGGGGCAAGCACGTCTTCGCCGTGCTCAACCTCTACCCGTACAACGGCGGCCACCTCATGGTCGTCCCGTACCGGCACGTTGCCGACTACACCGAGCTGGACACGGCCGAAACCATGGAGCTCGCGGACCTCACCAAGCGGGCCATGGTCGCGCTGCGCAAGGCCTCGGGGGCGCACGGCTTCAACATCGGCATGAACCAGGGCGGCGCGGCCGGGGCCGGCATCGCCGCGCACCTGCACCAGCACGTCGTGCCCCGCTGGGGCGGGGACACGAACTTCATGCCGGTCGTGGGACACACCAAGGTGCTGCCGCAGCTGCTGGCCGACACCCGGCAGATGCTCGCCGAGGCCTGGCCCACGGGCTGACGCAGCCGGCCGGGCGTCGCCCGGTCGCCCGGTCACGCGTCGTACAGGTCCGCCTTGCGCGGGCTGGAGTCCTGGACCATGCCGCTGACGATCATCGAGCGGTTGTTGAAGCGCTCGGTGTCCACGCCGTTCTCCTCCAGGACCCGCATCGCGGCGGAGTGCACCACGCGCAGTACGGGGGTGGCGGCGCGCAGCGCGTCGTCGGCCATGAAGCGGTGGCGCCAGGGCTGGCCGGCCCAGACGTGGCGGAGGCCGAAGGGCTCGGGCAGGACCAGCTTGCCGCCGAGGAAGCCGAGCAGCGGCGGGTACCAGGTGAGCGGGGCGCGGACCATGAGCCGCACGACTTCGCTGGTGTCGCAGACCGGCAGGGTGTGCTCGACGCTCTCCCAGAACCTGACGGTCTTGGCGACCTCTTTGGTCTTGGGCGCGGACTTGGTGGTGAAGAGGCCGTGGACGGGGCCGAGTGCGTGCCCGGTGACCTCGATGCGCAGGGTCTGGTAGAGCACGGTGACGGTGACCAGCATGGTGATGACGAGCTGGCCGTCCCAGAGGGTGAACTGCACGCCGAGGTAGTGACGGTTGCCGCTGCTGAACTGCTGCTCGTTGCAGATCCGGCTCACTTCCTGGCCGGTGATCTGGAAGGTGTCGGCGCCGTCGCCGGAGGGGCGGGCGACTTCCTTGGCCCCCTCGCCGACGGGGGAGACGATCCAGTGCTTGACGGAGGGCGCCGGGAAGCCGCCGGTGTGCAGGGGGCCGCGGTCGAGCTGGGTCAGCTGCTTCTCGATGGTCCGTATGACGTCCCAGCTGCGGAACGGGTGGATCTCGGCGCCGGGGGTGGCGGGGACGAGGTCCTCGGCGAGCTGCCAGCTTCCCCAGCGGGTACCCATGCCGAGTATGCCCTTGGGCCCGGCGTAGAAGACGGAGTTGCTGCGGTCCTCGGCGGTCAGCTTGGCGAGCTGCTGGCGGAGCTGCTCGGCGGCGGTCTCGTCGGGGTTGGACGGGACGGCTTCGGGGATCTTCGCGCCGACGCCGCCGCCGGAGAGCAGTCCGTCCCAGGCGGCGCGCATGTCGACGGCGGTGCTCTCGCAGATGCGGCGGGCGAGGTACCAGCCGACCACGGGCGCGATGATCATGCCGCGGAGGTAGTAGCCCCAGAAGCCGGTGAAGGGCAGCCGGAACATGACCACGGCTGCCGCTATGGCGATCGTGACCAGGACGGCCGTGCCCAGCCAGCCGGCGTGCTTGCTGTCGGATCCGGCGAGGGTCTTGCGGAGCTGGAAGAGGCCGAGCCACAGCAGCAGGCCGGGCAGGAAGACCACGCCGCAGATCAGGGTGATCAGCCGGAGCTTCCGGTCGCGTTCCTTGCGGAGGCGGGAGGCTGCGAGGCAGTGCTCGACGATCGTCTGCGGTTCTGCGCCGAAGGACTGGATGAGGGGCTTGCGGGCGCCGCCGAGCATGCGGGCTTCGACGGCGGCGCAGAAGGCCTCGCCGAGGTTGGGGGCGAAGAGGGAGAGCTTGCCCTTCTTGACCTCGGAGGTGTGCCAGTCGTTGTCGGCTTTGAGTATGTCCTCCGCGGGGCTGTCGCGGTACGCGGCGGAGGCGAGGGCGTTCGTCGCGGCGGTCTGGCCGCCGGCTCCTGAGAGGGGAACCTGTGCCCCGGGACTGAAATCGAAACCGACGTCCGTCATTGCTGCCCCCATCAACTGCGCTGCGGCGCGTCACCGCTCCCTGCGGCCTGTTCCCCGTCGCCCCACCCGGCACACTTCGTGACCAAGCCTATCCGTATTGTGCTGGTGCCCGTGGCGTTGCCTCCGACATGGGACAGGGAAATGCCGCCCACCGCAACCGGGTTGGGTGGGCGGCGGGTTCAACTAGGCGCCCTTTTACGACTGTTCGCGCATCTTATCCGCCAACTGGGGCGGCATGGGCTCGTGCCGGGCGTACGTGCGGTTGAAGCGGCCGGTGCCGTGGGAGACGGAGCGGAGGTCGATCGCGTAGCGGTCGATCTCGATCTCCGGGACCTCGGCGCGCACCAGGGTCCGCCCCGATCCCGCCTGTTCGGTGCCGACGACGCGGCCGCGGCGGCCCGAGAGGTCGCTCATGACGGCGCCCACGTAGTCGTCGGGCACGAGCACGGACAGTTCGGCGACGGGTTCCAGGAGGTGGATCTTCGCATCGCCCGCGGCTTCGCGGAGGGCGAGCGCGCCGGCGGTCTGGAAGGCGGCGTCGGAGGAATCCACCGAGTGGGCCTTGCCGTCGAGGAGGGTGATGCGTACGTCGACCAGCGGGTGGCCCGCCGCGACGCCGCGGGCGGCCTGGGTGCGGATGCCCTTCTCCACGGACGGGATGAACTGCCGGGGGACGGCGCCTCCGACGACCTTGTCGACGAACTCGATGCCGCTGCCCGGCGGCAGGGGCTCGACCTCGATCTCGCAGATGGCGAACTGGCCGTGCCCGCCGGACTGCTTGACGTGGCGGCCGCGCCCGGCGGCCTTGTCGCCGAAGGTCTCGCGGAGGCTGACGCGGTGGGGGACGGTGTCGACCTGCACGCCGTACCGGTTGCGCAGGCGTTCGAGCGCGACGTCGCGGTGGGCTTCGCCGAGGCACCACAGGACGACCTGGTGGGTGTGCTGGTTCTGCTCCAGGCGCATGGTCGGGTCCTCGGCGACCAGGCGGGCGAGGCCCTGGGAGAGCTTGTCCTCGTCGGCTTTGCTGTGGGCCTCGATGGCGACGGGCAGCAGCGGGTCGGGCATGTCCCACGGCGCCATGAGGAGCGGGGAGTCCTTGGCGGAGAGGGTGTCGCCGGTCTCGGCGCGGGTGAGTTTGGCGACGCATGCGAGGTCGCCGGCGATGCAGCGGGAGAGCATGCGCTGCTGTTTGCCGAAGGGGGCGGTGAGGGCGCCGATGCGTTCGTCGAGGTCGTGGTCCTCGTGGCCGCGGTCGGCGAGCCCGTGCCCGCTGACGTGGACGGTCTCGTCGGGGCGGAGGGTGCCGGAGAAGACGCGGACGAGGGAGACGCGGCCGACGTACGGGTCGGACGAGGTCTTGACGACCTCGGCGAGGAGCGGGCCGCCGGGGTCGCAGGCGATGTCGGGGCGGGCGGTGCCGGCCGGGGTGGTCACGGAGACGGGGGCGCGTTCCAGAGGGGTGGGGAAGCCGCCGGTGATCAGTTCGAGGAGTTCGACCGTGCCGAGGCCCTGGCGGGCGCCGTCGGCGGCGGGCGCGGCCATCAGGACGGGGTGGAAGGTGCCGCGGGCGACGGCCCGCTCGAGGTCGTCGACGAGGGTCTTGATGTCGATGTCCTCGCCGCCGAGGTAGCGGTCCATGAGCCCCTCGTCCTCGCTCTCGGCGATGATCCCTTCGATCAGCCGGTTGCGGGCGTCGGAGATCAGGGCCAGTTCGGCGGGGTCGGGGTCGCGCTCGGTGCGCTCTCCGGAGGAGTAGTCGTAGACGCGCTGCGAGAGCAGGCCGAGGAGGCCGGCGACGGGGGCGTGGCCGTCGGGTCCGGCGGGGCCGTGGAGGGGGAGGTAGAGCGGGATGACGGCGTCGGGGTCGTCGGCCCCGAAGATCTCGCCGCAGGCGGAGGTCATCTGTGCGTAGTCGGCGCGGGATGCCTCCAAATGGGTGACGACGATCGCGCGGGGCATGCCGACGGCCTGGCACTCGTCCCAGACCATGCGGGTGGCGCCGTCGACCCCGTCGGCGGCCGAGACGACGAAGAGGGCCGCGTCCGCGGCGCGCAGACCGGCCCTGAGTTCCCCGACGAAGTCGGCGTATCCGGGGGTGTCGAGGATGTTGATCTTGATCCCGCCCCATTCGACGGGCACGAGGGAGAGCTGGACCGAGCGCTGCTGGCGGTGCTCGATCTCGTCGTAGTCGGAGACGGTGCCGCCGTCCTCGACCCGGCCGGCCCGGTTGACCGCGCCGGCGGTCAGCGCGAGGGCTTCGACCAGGGTGGTCTTGCCGGAGCCGCTGTGGCCGACCAGTACCACGTTCCTGATGGCGGATGGCCGGTCGGCCGACAGTGCCCTGCCGGCGGCCCCGGCGGGTCCCGATTGTGCGTGCGCCTTTTCGCCCATGTCTCTCGTGCCTCCCGGTCACAGCGTGGGTTCCGGTTACAGAGGTGGATGCGGGGTGGATGCGGGATGGATGCGGAGGGTTGTGGAGGTGGATCCGGAGGCGGATCCGGAGTGGCCTTTCGAGCTTTGCACCGGTGTCACATTGCGTCCATACGTCGTACCTGACGCGAACCGGTGGGTGCGCGGGGGTTAAGTCCGGGGCCCTGGCTACGATGGGCCAGCCGGTGGCTGCTGTGGCCGCGCGGCCCAGCGACCCTCCGGGAAGGCCATGCTGAACAAGTACGCGCGTGCATTCTTCACTCGCGTCCTCACACCGTTCGCCGCGTTTCTGCTCCGCCGGGGGGTGAGTCCCGATGCGGTCACCCTCATCGGCACCGCCGGTGTGGTGGCGGGTGCGCTGGTCTTCTTCCCCCGGGGAGAGTTCTTCTGGGGGACGATCGTCATCACTCTGTTCGTGTTCTCGGACCTGGTGGACGGGAACATGGCGCGCCAGGCGGGCGTGTCGAGCAGGTGGGGCGCGTTCCTCGATTCCACGCTGGACCGCGTCGCGGACGCGGCGATCTTCGGCGGGCTCGCGCTCTGGTACGCGGGTTCGGGCAGCGACAACGTGCTCTGCGCGGTGGCGATCTTCTGCCTGGCGAGCGGCCAGGTCGTGTCCTACACGAAGGCGCGCGGCGAGTCGATCGGACTGCCGGTCGCCGTGAACGGGCTTATCGAGCGCGCCGAGCGCCTCGTGATCTCGCTGGTGGCGGCCGGGCTGTCGGGGCTGCAGACCTTCGGGGTGCCGTCGTGGATCGGCGTACTGCTGCCCGTGGCCCTGTGGGTGGTGGCCGTCGGGTCCCTGGTGACGCTGGTGCAGCGGGTGGTCACGGTACGGCGTGAGTCGGCCGAGGCGGACGCGGCTGCGGCGGAGGGCTCTGGCTCTGCGTCCGGTTCTGCGGCCGAGTCCCCGTCCTCCGACGGGAACGCCACGGCGGGCGCCGACGGCGGTGCCGCGTGAGCCTTCGGGACAAGCTCACCGACGGGCTGTACGGGGCCGGCTGGGGCGGGGTGAAGAAGCTCCCCGAGCCCGTGGCGGAGGCCCTCGGCCGGACGGTCGCCGACGTGGTCTGGAAGCGGCGCGGCAAGAGCGTGCTGCGGCTGGAGTCCAATCTGGCCCGTGTGGTGCCGGACGCCGGTCCCGAGCGGCTGCGGGAGCTGTCCCACGCGGGCATGCGCTCGTACATGCGCTACTGGATGGAGTCCTTCCGGCTTCCGGCCTGGACGCCCGAGCGGATCCGCGAAGGCGTGGAGATCGAGGGCGAGCACCACCTGCGGGACGGGCTGGCGTCCGGCCGCGGCGTGATCGTCGCGCTGCCACACCTGGCGAACTGGGACCTGGCGGGCGCGTGGGCCACCTCGTGCGTGGGCGTGCCGTTCACGACGGTGGCGGAGCGGCTGAAGCCGGAGAGCCTGTACGACCGGTTCGTCGCGTACCGCCAGAGCCTCGGCATGGAGGTGCTGCCGCACAGCGGCGGCGCGGCCTTCGGGACGCTGGCGCGGCGGCTGCGGGCGGGCGGGCTGATCTGCCTGGTCGCCGACCGCGACCTGTCGTCGTCGGGCGTCGAGGTCGACTTCTTCGGTTCCACGGCGCGGATGCCGGCCGGGCCGGCGCTGCTCGCCCAGCAGACGGGGGCACTGCTGCTCCCGGTCAACCTCTGGTACGACGGACCGGTGATGCGCGGGCGGATCCATCCGCCCGTGGACGTGCCGGAGACCGGCACGCGGCGGGAGAAGACGGCCGTGGTGACGCAGGCGATGGCCGACGCCTTCGCGGCGGGGATCGCCGGGCATCCGCAGGACTGGCACATGCTCCAGCGGCTGTGGGTGGAGGATCTGGAGTCGGGGCCGGAGGACGGTTCCGGGGGCGGTGACGGGGGCGGGACTGGTGACGGTGCCGGTTCCGGGGCAGGTGCCGGTTCGGGCGCCGGTGCCGACGGTGGGGCCGAGGGGCGAGGGGGGACCGGCTGATGAAGATCGGGATCGTGTGCCCGTACTCCTGGGACGTGCCCGGCGGGGTGCAGTTCCACATCAGGGACCTCGCGGAGCACCTGATCCGGCTCGGACACGAGGTGTCCGTGCTGGCCCCGGCGGACGACGAGACTCCGCTGCCGCCGTACGTCGTGTCGGCGGGGCGCGCCGTGCCGGTGCGCTACAACGGCTCGGT
This sequence comes from Streptomyces sp. NPDC037401, assembly GCF_055602345.1. Lineage (NCBI taxonomy): Bacteria > Bacillati > Actinomycetota > Actinomycetes > Kitasatosporales > Streptomycetaceae > Streptomyces > Streptomyces sp. NPDC037401. The sequence goes on along the minus strand of NZ_JBVJWO010000047.1, from coordinate 4,782 downwards.
GGCCCGGCTGAACTTCGGTTTCCTGTCGGCGGCCCGGGTGCGGCGCTGGCTGCACGACGGCACGTTCGACGTGATCCACATCCACGAGCCGACTTCGCCCTCGCTGGGCCTGCTGACCTGCTGGGCGGCGCAGGGGCCGATCGTGGCGACGTTCCACACGTCGAACCCGCGGTCGCGGGCGATGATCGCGGCGTACCCGATCCTCCAGCCGGCGCTGGAGAAGATCAGCGCGCGGATCGCGGTGAGCGAGTACGCGCGCCGCACGCTGGTCGAGCACCTGGGCGGCGACGCGGTCGTGATCCCGAACGGCGTCGACGTCGACTTCTTCGCGTCCGCCGAACCGAAAGCGGAGTGGCAGGGCGACGGCAGTGGCCGGGGCGGGACCCTCGGGTTCATCGGGCGCATCGACGAGCCGCGCAAGGGGCTGCCGGTGCTGATGGCGGCCCTCCCGAAGATCCTGGCCGAGCGGCCGGAGGCGCGGCTGATCGTGGCGGGCCGCGGTGACGAAGAGGAAGCCGTCGCGTCGCTGCCGGCCGAGATGCGCTCGCGGGTCGAGTTCCTCGGGATGGTGAGCGACGAGGAAAAGGCCCGGCTGCTGCGCAGCGTCGACGTGTACGTCGCGCCCAACACGGGCGGGGAGAGCTTCGGCATCATCCTCGTGGAGGCGCTGTCGGCGGGTGCCGCGGTACTGGCGTCCGACCTGGACGCGTTCGCGCAGGTGCTGGACCAGGGCGCGGCGGGTGACCTCTTCGCCAACGAGGACGCGGACGCGCTGGCGACGGCCGCGGTACGACTGCTGTCCGACCCGGCCCGCCGGGCGGGACTCGGCGCACGCGGCTCGGCGCACGTCCGGCGCTTCGACTGGTCGACGGTCGGCGCGGACATCCTGGCCGTGTACGAAACGGTCACGGCGGGCGCGGCCTCGGTGGCGACCGACGAACGCGTCTCGCTGCGCACCCGGCTGGGCCTGGGGCCGGGGCGGGACTGAGCCCACCTGCCCCTCGGCGGAGCCGAGGTGTGCTGCGGGCGGCGTGACGGCTGGTCGGTGATGGGGGCGGAGGGAAGACGCTCTGACGGTGGGTCGGGGTGGCGGGGTTCTCCGTGGTCTGCCCGCATGTCTGAGTGTCCGTCCGTGCCGGCGTCTGGCGTCAAGGGCGCTCCCTTCGGTCGCGTCGCTGCGCGATTGCGCTTCGCTCCACCCTTGACTCCAGGCGTCGTCCCGGAAGTCCACAGACTTGCGAGCATCCCCCGGAGGGGGAGGGATGGCAGGGGGGACGGGCCACCACCTGGTGGGGTCGGCCCGCGGAGCGGGGGCGGGGGCGCGGGCCCGCCCTTCGGGCGGAAAGGGCACGCGGCAGATCGCTACACGGCCGAGGCCGATTTGGCGGCCTCCGGACCGGCCGTGGCCGGGCATAGGCCGCCCACGATCGCTACACGGCCGAGGCCGATTGGCGGCGGCCGGGCTGTCTGTGGCCGGGCAAAGGCCGCCAGCGGTGGCCGGGCAGCCGCGGCCGTACGGCGCCGGGCGCCTGTCGGCAGTAGAGCTCGTTGGGGTGGCCGTCAGGCCGCATGAAAGAGGGCTGGACGGCCTCAGCTGTGCCCTCCCAGCCGCACGGGTGGTGCGGGTGGGTGTCCCCAGCCCGCGCGGAGCGCGGGCGCAGCCCCCGCCGGCCCGCGGCCGGAGCTGCGACCACGGCCCGGGTCAGCCAAGGGCAGCGGACCGGTAAAGTCGCGTCGCGTGATCGAAACCCTTGTCTGGATCGCCCTGGGGCTGTGTGCCGTCGGGCTCTACCTGAGCTGGACCGCCGGGCGGCTCGACCGGCTGCATTCGCGGATGGACGCCGCGCGGGCCGCGCTGGACGCGCAGCTGGTCAGGCGGGCTTCGGTGGTGCTGGAGCTGGCCACGTCCGGGGTGCTCGATCCGGCCTCGTCGATCGTGCTGTACGAGGCCGCGCACGCGGCGCGGCAGTCCGACGAGGAGCAGCGCGAGGTGGCCGAAAGCGAGCTGAGCCAGGCTCTGCGGGCGGTGTTCGAGGATCCCGAGCAGGTCGAGGCCGTCAAGGCGGCGCCGGGCGGCGAGGAGGCGGCCGCCGAGCTGGGGGCCGCGGTGCGGCGGGTGCCGATGGCGCGGAGGTTCCACAACGACGCCGTGCGGGCGGCCCGGGCCCTGCGCCGGCACCGGAAGGTGCGCTGGTTCCGGCTGGCCGGGCACGCGCCGTTCCCGCTGGCGTTCGAAATGGACGACGAGCCGCCGACCGCATTGGCCGACCGGCCGGGCAGCTGAAGGATCCACTGGCTTGCTATTGGCCCTTGCAGTGGACTGGTCCCCGGGGTTTGCTGGCTCAAGCAGCACCCGTCTCTCTTTCAGTGAGGTCAGCCCGTGAGCACGCTTCCCACCACCCCGCAGTCCGCCGAGTCGGCGATCGGCACCTCCCGCGTCAAGCGCGGCATGGCCGAGCAGCTCAAGGGCGGCGTGATCATGGACGTCGTCAACGCCGAGCAGGCGAAGATCGCCGAGGACGCCGGCGCCGTGGCCGTCATGGCCCTGGAGCGGGTTCCGGCCGACATCCGCAAGGACGGCGGCGTGGCCCGCATGTCCGACCCGAACATGATCGAGGAGATCATCGGGGCGGTCTCCATCCCGGTCATGGCCAAGTCCCGCATCGGCCACTTCGTCGAGGCCCAGGTCCTCCAGTCGCTCGGCGTCGACTACATCGACGAGTCCGAGGTCCTGACCCCGGCCGACGAGGTCAACCACTCCGACAAGTGGGCGTTCACCACCCCCTTCGTCTGTGGTGCCACCAACCTGGGCGAGGCCCTGCGCCGCATCGCCGAGGGCGCGGCCATGATCCGCTCCAAGGGCGAGGCCGGCACCGGCAACGTCGTCGAGGCCGTCCGCCACCTGCGCCAGATCAAGAACGAGATCGCGAAGCTGCGCGGCTTCGACAACAACGAGCTCTTCGCCGCGGCCAAGGAGCTGCGCGCCCCGTACGAGCTCGTGAAGGAAGTCGCCGAGCTCGGCAAGCTCCCCGTGGTCCTCTTCTCGGCCGGTGGCGTCGCCACCCCGGCGGACGCCGCCCTGATGCGCCAGCTCGGCGCCGAGGGTGTCTTCGTCGGCTCCGGCATCTTCAAGTCGGGCGACCCGGCCAAGCGCGCGGCCGCCATCGTGAAGGCCACCACCTTCTACGACGACCCGAAGATCATCGCGGACGCCTCCCGCAACCTGGGCGAGGCCATGGTCGGCATCAACTGCGACACCCTCCCCGAGTCCGAGCGCTACGCCAACCGGGGCTGGTAATGACCACTCCCGTGATCGGTGTCCTGGCTCTCCAGGGCGACGTGCGGGAGCACCTGATCGCCCTGGCCGCGGCTGACGCCGTGGCCAGGCCGGTCCGGCGCCCCGAGGAGCTCGCCGAGGTCGACGCCCTGGTCATCCCGGGCGGCGAGTCCACGACCATGTCCAAGCTCGCGGTGCTGTTCGGCATGCTGGACCCGCTGCGCGAGCGCGTGCGGGCCGGGATGCCGGTGTACGGCACCTGCGCCGGCATGATCATGCTCGCGGACAAGATCCTGGACGGCCGCGAGGACCAGGAGACCCTGGGCGGCATCGACATGATCGTGCGCCGCAATGCGTTCGGGCGGCAGAACGAGTCCTTCGAGGCGAAGATCGACTTCGCCGGCATAGAAGGCGGTCCGGTCGAAGGCGTCTTCATCCGCGCGCCGTGGGTGGAGTCGGTCGGTGCGAGCGCCGACGTGCTGGCGACGTACGACGGCCACACCGTCGCGGTGCGCCAGGGCAACGTGCTGGCAACGTCGTTCCACCCCGAACTCACCGGCGACGACCGGGTCCACGCCTACTTTGTGGACATGGTGCGCGCAGGGTCCTGAACGGACCCCGGTAGGATCTGGGGTGAACACTGTTGGTTACGCGAAGGAGACAGGCGGATGTCCGGCCACTCTAAATGGGCTACGACGAAGCACAAGAAGGCCGTGATCGATGCCAAGCGCGGCAAGCTCTTCGCGAAGCTGATCAAGAACATCGAGGTCGCGGCCCGTACGGGCGGTGCCGACCCGGACGGCAACCCCACCCTCTTCGACGCCATCCAGAAGGCCAAGAAGAGCTCGGTACCCAACAAGAACATCGACAGCGCGGTCAAGCGCGGCGGCGGCCTCGAGGCCGGCGGCGTCGACTACGCCACGATCATGTACGAGGGCTACGGCCCGAACGGCGTTGCGGTGCTCATCGAGTGCCTCACCGACAACCGCAACCGTGCCGCGTCCGACGTGCGCGTCGCCATGACCCGCAACGGCGGTTCGATGGCCGACCCGGGTTCGGTCTCGTACCTGTTCAACCGCAAGGGCGTCGTCGTGCTGGCCAAGGGCGAGCTGTCCGAGGACGACGTCCTCGAAACGGTGCTCGAGGCGGGCGCCGAGGAGGTCAACGACCTCGGTGAGCAGTTCGAGATCATCAGCGAGGCCACCGACCTGGTCGCGGTCCGTTCCGCGCTGCAGGAAGCCGGCATCGACTACGACTCCGCCGAGTCCAGCTTCGTCCCGACCATGCAGGTCGAACTGGACGAGGAGGGCGCGCGCAAGATGTTCAAGCTGATCGACGCGCTCGAGGACAGCGACGACGTGCAGAACGTCTTCGCGAACTTCGACGTCAGCGACGAGGTCATGGAGAAGGTCGACGCCTGATCCGCGTTCGTACGCAGCGGGGCGAAGGGGGACCACACCCGGGGACCGCCGTATTGTTCAGGGGGGGCGGGAGGCGGCCAAAAA
>NZ_JBVJWO010000046.1:42453-60390 GCF_055602345.1 Streptomyces sp. NPDC037401 | reverse complement strand
CCCCCCCCCCCCCCCCCCCCCCCCCCCCCCCCCCCCCCCCCCCCCCCCCCCCCCCCCCCCCCCCCCCCCCCCCCCCCCCCCCCCCCCCCCCGCGAGCGGTCAGTGCTGCAGTCCGAGCACCAGCCGGACGGAGTTCTCGACCTGCCGCAGTTCGGCCGGGGCCAGCAGGCCCAGCTTCCTGCGCAGCCGTGACGTGGCGATGGTGTGGACATCGGTGCAGTTCACGTACGACTCGGCGTACTTCGTCAGCCCCGAGTCCGGACCGACGGGTACGTGAGTGGTCTGGGGGCCGGAGGTACCGGTGATCACGGCGACGGTGACCGCGCTCAGGGGCTCGGCGATCCGGTTGACGGTGAGGATGACCACCGGTTGAGGCCCGAGCGGCTGCGGTAACGCACAGGCCCACACCTCGCCCCGCGGCGCCGAGCCGAGGTTCACCACTGGACCTCGTCGGCTGCCGCGAGCTCGTCCTCGGTGGGCTGGAGGACCCCGTCCGGCAGCGGCACAGACTGCGAACGGTAGAACGCGCGGATCTCCTCGGCAGCGCTCACCTCGGCCGCCTCGCGGGCAAGGAGCCGCAGTCCTTCGCGCAGGGCGTCGGAGGTCGATTCCAGGTCCAGCGCACGCATCACTTCCTGCAGTGCCGTGACCTCGTCGGCGCGGAGCCTCACCTGGGCCAGCCGGCTGGGTCCCAGGGCTCCTGCCGGCGCTCCCCTCCGGGGCGCCTTGCCGCCGGTACTCCTGCCTCCGGTCTTCGTGCTGCCGGCCATGGCCCTCTCCCGCCTGTCTTACAACTGTCGTACATCGAGTCTGCGCCCGGCCGGGCGGCCGGTCACGGCAGGACCACCAACGGGTGAGCGTCAGTCCGGGAGACGGACCGACAGGGCGTGGCGGAACTCGTCGCGGGGGTCGTACGCCGCCTTCACCTGCTGGAGGCGGGGGTAGTTGTCCTTGTAGTAGAGGGTGTGCCAGGGGACCCCCGACGTGTTCCACTCCGGATCGGCCAGGTCACGGTCGGCGTAGTTCACGTACGAGCCGTCGTTCGCCGCGTCGGGCACGGGGACGCCGCCGGTCTCCTCGTAGACCTCGCGGTACATCTCCCGCAGCAGCCGGATGTTGGTGTCGTCGTCGGACTCCGAGGCCCACACCGACATGTACGCCGCCTTGAGGACCGAATCGCGCTGGGCCGTGGCCGTGGCGGCGGGATCGGCGGTGTTCACGCGCCCGCCGTAGCCGATCAGGATCAGCTGGGCGGGGCTGGTCTCCTCGCGGGTCAGGTGGCGGTACAGCGCGCCGATCTGCCGGTCCGAGTACCCCTTGCGCAGATAGGCCGCCTTGATCTTGATGCGGCGGGTGAAGGCGTCGCCCGGGTCGCCCCAGTTCGGGTACGAGGACACGTAGAGCCAGGGCCGCACCTGCTGGTGGCGCATCAGCGGGGCCGCGTCCACGCCGGCCGAGACCTCGTCGAAGAACGCGTCCATCAGCTTCTCCGCGTCCGGCACGTCGTCGTCGATGTGCGCACCCACCGTCAGCCCGAAACCGGACCGGTGCGTGCCGTGGAAGAAGCCCGCCAGCGGCGCGTACGGCGAGTCCTGGCCGCTGTTGCGCTCGAACCAGGCGCCGAAATTGCGCTGGAGCGTGGTGAACGACTCTTCGGTCATGGACTCCCAGGACCACACCACCATCCCGCTGCGCCACCGGGTCGGCGCCTTCGGGAGCAGCCGGGCCGGATCTGCGCCCGTCGCGCCCGGGGAGCGCATCCAGAACCGGGTCACGATGCCGAAGGTGCCGCCGCCGCCCCCGGTGTGCGCCCACCACAGGTCGTGGTGCGGGTCCTCCGGCTCCCGGGTGGCCACCACCGCACGGGCCGTGCCGTCCGCGTCGACGACCACGACCTCCACCGCGTACAGGTAGTCCACCACCGCGCCCAGGCTCCGCGAGAGCGGCCCGTACCCGCCGCCGGTGATGTGCCCGCCCACGCCCACCTCGGGGCACTCGCCCGCCGGGATTGTCACGCCCCAGTTCTTGAACAGGACCCGGTAGACGTGCCCGAGGGTCGCGCCCGCCTCGATGGAGAAGGCCCGCAGGGCCGGGTCGTAGCGGACCTCCGTCATCTCGGAGAGGTCCAGCAGCACCTCGATGCCCTCGGCGGCGAGGTTCTCGAAACCGTGCCCGCCGCTGCGGACCGAGACCCGCTTGCCCGCGGCCACCGCCTCGGCCACGGCCTCCGTCACCTGCGCGGTGGTGGTGACCACGCGCACGTAGTCGGGGGTGCCGGGAAACCGGTGGTTGGTGCCCAGGACCAGGCTCGGATACCGCGGGTCGTCCGCGGTGATCGTGGCAGCTCCCGGGCCCGGGACGGCGGTGTCGCTCACGGTGTCGCTCACGGGTTCCTCCTGCGCGGGCGGGCGCCCCGCGGGGCACGTCATGCCCTGGGTGGTCGGTGGGTGGGGGAGGCCACCAGCCTGGCCGAGCCGGAACGGGGCTGTCTTCTCCCACCGTGCTCAGCGGCCCCGCCCGTGCGGACGGCCGCCGGTCAGATGCGGACCGCCAGGCAGGCCGGGGTCTGCGGGCCGGTGCCCAGCGCGTACGCGTTGTACTCGTCCAGCAGGGCCTGTGCCTGCGCCTCGGCCTTCTCGAACCGGGTCCGCGGATCGGCCCCGCCGGACAGCACGTCCTCCATCGCCTCCATCATCGCGATCTGGATGGCGTGGAACCCGCCCAGCACCGCCCCGTGCGCCTCCGCCGGCCCGCCGCGCAGCTCCAACTGCTCCACGGTCGCCCGGTGGTGCGGGTGCGCCTCGAACCAGCCCTCCTCCTCCAGCAGGGAGATCACCCCGTACGTGGCCGGGGCCGAGCCGCTCGCCTTGTGCCACTCCGCCGCCGCGCGCGGACTGTTGAGGTACATCGTGAACGCCAGCGCCCCGTCCCGGACCGCCTCGTCCAGGCCGTCCGCCAGCCACAGCGAGTCCCCGCCGATCCAGTTGCCCGCACAGGGCATCGCGCCGTTGCGGGGCAGCACCCCGACCTCCAGGTCGAAGCCCGCCCCGGCCGCCGCCCCCACCATGTAGTTGGCGTCGAAGGAGGAGCTGAACCGCAGCACCACCTCCTGGCCGACGAGCGCCTTGAAGGTGCCCGCCCAGTCCTCCGGCACCCCCGTGTGCAGGTAGTGGCCGTCCCGGTGCAGCGCCCGCCACCACTCCACGTAGTCGATCAGCGCCCGCGAGGTCAGGTCCACGGTGGCCGCCCGGCCGTGCCGGCCGTTGCCCGCGTCGGCGAGGAAGGCCCCCTGCTGGGCCACCGCGTGCTGCATGAACTTGCCGTCCACCGGCCAGGCGATGGTGTGCCGGGCCCGGCCGGCCCGCCGTGCCACCGCCTCGCAGGCCGCCGTGGTCTCCTGCCAGGTGCGCGGCACCGACGCCACCCCCGCCTCCCGCAGGGCCGTGGTGTTGGCGTAGAGCAGCATCGTGGACAGGGTCATCGGCACGGTCGCGAAGTCCCCGTCCACCGTGTAGTACTCGCGTACCCCCGGCAGGAAGTCGTCCAGGACCACCTTCTCGCCGAGGATCTCGGACCGGCCCGCCACGGCCCGCTCCACCGAGACGAACAGCGGGCTCCCGTCCGGGTTCCGGGCGTCCCGCGCCAGCTGGGAGGCGCCCGCGTAATACGTGGCCAGGGCCGGGGCGGTGCCCGCCGCGGCGGCCCTGGCGATCTCCGCGGGCAGCTGCTCGTACGAGAACCCGCGGATCTCGACCCGGTACCCGGGGTGCGCCGCCTCGAACTCCCGGGCCCGCGCCCGGATCGGCTCCAGGAAGTCCGGGAACGGGAACTCGGACAGCCAGGCCTCGATGACGACGGGTCCGTCCGGGGCGCCGGAGTTCATGCGTGTCTCCCAAAGGATGCTCGGTGACAAGGGGGGTGACGGAGCGTGGGGCAGGGGCGGGCGGCGCGCGCACGTGCGCCGGGGCCGGCCCTGCCGCCAGCCTCCGGGGCGGGCAGGCCGTTCGCATCTCCCTGGTTGCGACGGCGCCACTCGCGGCCGAATTCCGCCGATCCCGGCCGGGAGGGGGGCTGCAGAGGGCAATCTGGAAGATGCGATCCCGGTTCGGGATGGGAAAAATGTGGCGGGTGTTCTCCACGTAGGCGCGGGCCCGGCCGCCGTGGAGCGCGCCGAACGCAGTCAGAGCGCAGGAAGGAGAGCCACCATGGCTCAGTTTGCGGTTTTCATCTACGAGTCCGAGATCCCCGGCGGCTGGGAGAACGCTCCCAAGGAACTGCTCGAGGGTCACGAGGCGCTGCCGGGCCGCATCGAGGAGCTCGGTGCCTCCCTCGTCAGCGGGCTCGCCCTGCAGCCGGCCACCGCCGCCAAGTCGGTGCGTGACGGCGAGATCAGCGACGGTCCGTTCGCCCAGGGCAAGCAGTCCATCGGCGGCGCCTTCGTCATCGAGGCCAAGGACCTGGACCACGCCCTGGAGATCGCCAAGATCGTCCCGGTGCTCGACGGCGGCGTGGAGATCCGCCCGCTGTTCGAGGTGCCCGGGGAGTAACACGCTCCGTACGGCGCCGGCTCCCCGCAGGGTGAGCCCGGGCACCGGGCAGGGCGCGGGACAGCCCGCACGAGGGAAGCGGTACACAGAGCGGGACGGGCCGTCGGCGGCCCGTCCCGCTCTGCGTCACCCTGGTCCGGCCTGCGCGGACACCGCAAGCACAGAGATGCGGGCCGTGACCGGCCCAGGGAAGCTGGGTGCCGTCCCTTCCCCGACCGCGCGGTCCGCCCGGGCCGGCGGCCCCCGCGGCCGGCCACCGGGGGACGGCGGGCCGCCTGCCCGGGCGCACCGCCGGACCTGCCGCGCGCCACGGGAGCCGTACCCCTCCCGGCCAGGCGGCCGGGTCGCCACGGAGGAAATCTGATGACCCACCCGACGACCGGCCCGGCCCCCACCGACCTCCTGGACGCTTTCGCGAACGCGCCCGCCGACGGGCTGGAGGCCGCGTTCCAGGCCCTGGCCGCGTCGGTATGGGGTCCGGAGGGCCCGACCGGGGCCGCGACCGGGGCGATACCCGCCCTCGTCGCCGCGCTGGACTCCGCGGACGAACAGCGCCGGGGCCGACTCGCCGTGCTCCTCGGCCTGCTCGCCGAGTCCGAGCACCCCGTCACCGACGGCCCGGTGCGCGCCGCCGTCCGCGCGGGCCTGGACCGCTACCTGGAACTGCTCGGCTCCGCCGGCTCCGGCACCCCCTTCGCCTACGCCCTGCTGTACCTGGTCGCGCACTTCCCCGCCGACCGCGAGCGGATCCTCGCCGCGGCCACCCCGCTGGGCCTCGACGACAACGACCGGACCCGGCTGGAGCGCTCGCTCGCCGACCTGGACCCGGCCCGTCCCGACCTCGGCCGCTGCTGGCCCTCGCCCGCCGCCTGGCAGCTCAACCCGGACGAGCAGGAGTTCGACGCGGGACTCTTCGCGGGCCTGACCGCCGAGCAGCTCACCGCCAACTGGGACAACGACACCCGCACCGTCCTCGCGTACTCCGGCATGAAGGCGTACTTCGCGGTCCGCCACGGCCGGGCGCTGGAGACCGCGTACCCGCTGCCGCCCGCCGAGCAGTGGGCCGCCCAGGCCGCCGAACTGCCCGCCGCGGCCTTCGCCCGGCACGCCGAGGCGCTGCACTGCCCCGCCTGCGGTGAAGACTTCGCGTACGGAGAGAGCTCCGTCCGCTGCACCGGCTGCGGCAACTCCCACGCCTTCGCCAACGGGCTCCTCGACCTGTCCCGCGGGGACACCGGCTCCCGGGCCACCGAGGAGGACGACACCGCCGACCTGCTGCAGAAGCTGGCCGGCATGCCCAGCATGGGCGTGTACTACGAGTCGGTGCTCCGCCCGGCCTTCCTGCGGGTGGCCGGGCTCAACTGGGACGATGCCGTCACCCCGGAGTACGAGGACGAGTACCTCGCCACCCGCACCCGCCCCGTCGACGGCACCGTCCTCGACCTGTGCTGCGGTGCCGGACGCTGGACGGCCGTCGTCGAGAAGACCGTCGGTACCGAGCGGCTCCTCGCCCAGGACCTTGCGCTGCCCATGCTGAACGCGATGCGCCGGGCCCTGCCCGAGGTGCCCGCGGTCATCGCCAGCGCGCTGAGCCTGCCCTTCGACGACGCCAGCGTCGGCGGGGTCAACTGCTGGAACGCCCTCCAGGCCTTCCCCGAGCAGGCGGACACCGCCATCTCCGAGATCGGCCGCGTCCTCAAGCCCGGCGGCACCTTCACCCTGCTGACCTTCCGCTGGGCCGACGACCCGATCGACCGCCACTACCAGGCCTCCCACTACTTCCCGAGCCGGCCCGCGGGCATGCTGCTCTTCGAGCTGGCCGACGTGAAGAAGTGGCTGGCCGCGGCGAACCTGACCATCCGTGAGGAGTCGGGCACCGGCGCCTTCGTCTTCATCACCGCCGAGCGCACCGCCTAGTTCGCACCTTCCCGGGCCGCCGCGTCACATCCGGCCCCCGGGGCCCGTACGGGCGCGCCGCCGCGCGGTGCGGCGCGCGCGGAGCCGGGGCGGACCCGCCCCGGCCGCGCCCGTACGGGCCCCGCCCGCTTCCGCCTTCCGGCGTGTTGGAGGACACCACCTGATGACCAGCCCAAGCCCCGACCACCGGCACCCCGCCGGCGCCCCGGCACTCGCGCGGCCCGGAGAGGCGGCGTACGAGGCGGCCGCCCAGGTGTTCAACCTGTTCGCGCCCGTCGCCCCGGCCGCCGCCCTCACCGTCCGTACCGTCACGGAGGTACGGGCCGCGCTCGCCGCGGCACGCACCGCCGGGCTCGGCGTCCGGGTGCACGCCACCGGCCACGCCGCCGCCACCGCCCGCCCCATGGAAGGGGACCTGCTGCTGCGCACCGAGCCCGCCGGCCCCGTCGAGCTCGACACGGACCGGCGGATCGCCCGGGTGCCCGCGGGCACCCGCTGGGGCGCCGTGGTCGAGGCGGCTGCCCCGCACGGGCTGGCCGCCGCGCACGGCTCCTCGCCGACCGTGGGCGTGGTCGGCTACCTGCTGGGCGGCGGCCTGAGCATGTACGCCCGCCACACCGGCCTCGCCGTCAACACCGTCCGGGCCGTGGAACTGGTCACCGCCGACGGGGAACTGCGACGGGCCGACGCGGTCACCGACCCGGACCTGTTCTGGGCGGTGCGCGGAGGCGGCGGCGGCTTCGGCGTGGTCACCGCGGTCGAGGTGGAGCTGTTCCCGGCCGCCGCGGTGGTCACCGGGGCCGCGTTCTGGTCCGCCGAGCACGCGGCCAGGCTGCTGCCGCGCTGGCGCAAGTGGACCGAGGAGGCGCCCCACGAGGCCACCACGTCCATCCGCGTCATGAACCTGCCCAAACTCCCCGAGATCCCCGCCGTCCTGACGGCCGGACCGGTGCTCTGCCTCGACGGCCTCTTCCTCGCGCCCGCCGAGGCCGACGTGCCCACCGCCCGAACCCGGGCCGCCGAACTCCTCGACGAACTGCGCGCGGTGGCCGCACCCGTCATGGACACCTGGCACGAGGCCGGCCCGGCCGCCGTGCCCGAGACCCACATGGACCCGCCGGACCCGGTGCCGGTGCTCGGCGACCACCTGCTCCTCGGCGACCTCGGGGACGAGGGCATCGAGACCTTCCTGCGGGTCACCGTGGACCGCCCCCGCTCCGCCCTCACCGTCGCCGAACTGCGCGGTCTCGGCGGCGCCCTGGCCGAACGCCCCGGCGGTGCCGGGGCCCTGGGCCACCTGGGCGCCCGCTACGCATACTCCGGCGCGGGAGTCCCGGGCGGCGGCGCCACCGAGGAGGAGATCCGCGCCCACTGCGCCGAGGTCCGGCAGGCCCTCGCGCCCTGGGACACCGGCCGCACGGCCCCCACCTTCGTGGCGAGCCTGGAACAGCCCCAGTCCCACCTGGAGCCCGAGGACGTCGCCCGGCTGGACCGCGTCCGCGACCGGGTCGACCCGGGGGGCCTCTTCCGCGGCGAGATCGCCCCGGGCTGCACGGCCCGTACCTGAGCGCCCGTACGGGGGAACGCAGAAGGGGCCGGCGGGGGAATCCCGCCGGCCCCTTGCGCGTACCGCCGGGTCAGGGCGTGAGCACCGTGCCCGTCTCCGCCGGCAGTTCGCCCCCGATGAGGGAGCGGTACACGGAGGCCAGGGCCTCGGGGCCGGTGTGGCGGGTGACGGTGAGCCAGGCGGGCGCGGCCCGGACGAACTCCTCCTCGGCGGCGGCGTACCGCGTGCGGTAGGAGTCCTCGCCCTCCTTCTCGATGAGCCGGCCCTCCTCTGAGGGGGTGAAGAAGATCCACGGCTCGGGGTGGGTGAGCCCCTCGGGAGGCTCGATCTCGGCGCCCGGGTGGGTGTAGCCGACCAGGAGGGCGTCCATCAGGACCGGCTTGAAGAGGTCGTAGAGGGTGCGCAGGCGGGCCTCCTGGCCGGTGAAGTCCACCAGGACCACCGGTCCGGACAGGGTGGCCGAGGGCAGGTCGGCGTAGGTGAGGACCCGGTCGTAGAGCCCGCGGTCGCGGACGAAGCCGAGGTGGGCGGGGGAGGTCACGCCCACGGTGGTGATGTCCTCGCGGTCGGCCACCAGCCCGGCCAGGCCCAGCGCGGTCTTGCTGGAGGCACTGGTGACCAGCAGGGTCCGCGGGGTGCTCGCGCGGCCGAGGAACTCGGCGAGGTTGAAGGACGCCGGGTACAGCGGGCGCAGCAGCACCCGGTGGTCGTCGAACGCGTCGGGTTCCCCGGCCCGCAGGTACTCCCGGTACCAGGGGTGGAGGTACTCGCGCTCCGGGGCGGTGTCGGCGAAACCGCGGCCGGTGGGCTCGGCGGCCAGGACCACGTGCGTGGACAGCGGCAGGAAGCCGAAGTAGCGGGCGCCGACGGCGACGTCCGGGTGCCGGGACTCCGCCACCCGGGCGTACCCCCAGGTCGGGACCCGGCCGTAGCCCTCGGGGCCGGCGAAGGCCTCGAAGAAGGGCAGGTCGGACTCGCCGAGCCGGGCGTACGTGGCGGTGATCGCGGTCAGCGCGAACTTCTCCGCCGCCAGCCGCACCTCGCCCTCGCGGAGGGGGACCTCCGCGGCGGGCCGGACCTCCACCGCGGACAGGTCGTCCCGGCGGACCATCAGGTCCCACCTCTCCAGATCGGCCACGTCGGTCTCCCCTTCGTCCTCTTCGTCTTCTTCGTTTTCGGGTTCTGTCCTCCGTCGTGCCCGGTCACGCCGTGCCGTGCCGTCCCGCGGGTACAGCCGGCCGTGCGGCCAGGCACATGGTCCGTTTCCGGCCGCCCCGCCCGCATCTCCTGTCGTGCGCTCGTCCCGGCAGCCGCAGCCGCAGCCGCAGCCGCCGCAGTCCGGACCGGCCGCCTCAGCTGTACGCGTACGCGATCTCCGTGAGGTGGCGACCGTACGTCGACTGCCGCATGCCCTCGCCGAGGCGGTAGCAGGCCTCTGCGTCGATGAAGCCCATCCGCAGGGCGATCTCCTCCAGGCAGGCCACGTGCTCGCCGCGGTCCTTCTCCACGGTCTGCACGTAGTGGCCGGCGGCCAGCAGGGAGTCGTGAGTGCCGCAGTCGAACCAGGCGAAGTCCCGGCCCAGGTCGTGCATCCTGACCCGGCCCTGGCGCAGGTAGGCCCGGTTGACGTCGGTGATCTCCAGCTCGCCGCGCGGGGAGGGCGCCAGGTCCCGGACCAGGTCCACCACCGCGTCGTCGTAGAAGTACAGGCCGGTGATCGCCTTGTCGGAGCGCGGGTGCAGCGGCTTCTCCTCGATGGAGACCAGCCGCCCGGCCGCATCGGTCTCGCCGACGCCGTACCGCTCCGGGTCGGGTACCGAGTACCCGAACAGGGCGGCCCCGTCCAGGTGTTCCCGGGAGCGGCGCAGCAGCTGCCCGAAGCCGGAGCCGTGGAAGACGTTGTCGCCGAGCACCAGCGCCGAGCTGTCCCCGCCGATGTGCCGGCGGCCGATCAGGAAGGCCTCGGCGATGCCCCGCGGTTCGTGCTGCACGGCGTGCGTCAGGTGCAGCCCGAGCCGGGCCCCGTCCCCGAGGAGGCTCTCCATCAGCGGGGAGGCGGACGGGGTGGAGATGATCAGGATCTCCCGGATCCCGGCCTCCATCAGCACCGACAGCGGGTAGTACAGCATCGGCTTGTTGTAGATGGGCAGCAGCTGCTTGGAGGTGGCCACGGTCAGGGGGAACAGCCGGGTGCCGACGCCGCCTGCGAGCACGATGCCCTTCATGACCCCAGCACCCTGACTTCCGGTACGTACACGATCCACTTGCCGCCCGCCTCGCGGAACCCCTGCTCCTTGGCCATGATCTCCTCGGCGTGGCTCCAGGCGAACAGCAGGGCGTAGTCGGGGTAGTCCGCGGCGAAGGTCTCCGGCGGCACCACCGGGAGGTGCATCCCGGGGGTGAGCCGGCCCTGTTTGACGGGGGTGGTGTCGCAGACGTACGGGATCAGCTCCGGGCCGATGCCGCAGAAGTTGGTGACGGTGGCGCTCTTCGCGGTGGCCCCGTACCCGGCGACGGTCCTGCCCTCCGCCCGCAGGGAGCGCAGCAGCGCGGTGAGGTCGTCGCGGATCCGCAGGACGGAGGCGGCGAACTCCCGCAGGGTCTGCGGCTCGGTCAGCTTCAGGGCCTCTTCCTCGGCCAGCAGCCGGGCCACCGCCGGGGAGGGGGTACGGGCGCCGGCCCGGGCCAGGGTGTAGCGCATGCCCCCGCCGTACCCGGGCAGCCGGACGGCGTCGACGAGCGTGAATCCGTACCGCTCGGCCATGGCCTTCACCGAGCGCACCGAGAAGAGGTAGAAGCGCTCGTTGCAGATCTGGTCGAAGGAGGTCTTTTCGATCATGTCCCGGAGGTAGGGGTCGTCGAAGACGAACACCCCGTCGGGGCCGAGCAGGGCGTCCACCCCGGCGAGCAGGGAGGCCGTGTACGGGATCTGGCTGATGGTGTCCGAGGAGTAGATGACGTCGGCCGGCCCCTCGGCGGCCCGAACCTCGGCGGCGGTGGACTCCTCGAAGAAGTCGGTGCGCACCCGGGCGCCCTGGGCACGGGCGAGCTCGGCGACCCCGCCGGAGGGCTCGAAGCCCAGGTGGCGCAGCTCGGCCAGGGCCACGGTCCGCAGCAGCGTGCCGTCGTTGCAGCCGATCTCCACGAAGAACGGGTCCGCGGAGCGGGCCAGTTCGGTCTCCAGGAAGCCGACGGCGGTGCGGGTGAAGTGCTCCCCCATCGCCGAGGACTGCGAGGAGCGGTACGGGTAGTCGTGGTGGAACACCCGCTCCCGCGGCACCTCCCCGGTCAGCTGCACCACCGTGCAGCCGGTGCAGCTGCCCACGGCGAGCCGGTGGAAGTACTCCTCGTGCCCCGCGCCGAGCTCGGCGGGGAGCAGGAACGCGTCGGGCAGCGGCTGGGGCCCCAGGTCGAGGAACTCCTCGACCCGGCCCCCGCAGATCCGGCATCCGCTCACTTTCGTTCCGCCTTCCTTCCCGGTGCGGGCGGTCAGACCGACTCGATGGCGGGCAGCGGGAAGACGAGCTTTCCGCCGCCGGCCCGGTACTGGGTCTCGCGCTCCAGGAACCCCTTGCGGTGTCCCCAGGGGAGCACCAGCAGCTGGTCCGGGCGCATGGCCTTGGCGGCCTCCTCGGAGACGATGGGGATCCGGGTGCCGGGGGTGACGTTGCCGTGCTTCTCCGCGCTGACCTCGCCGATGCAGGGCAGGTCCTCGGTGGTGATCCCGCAGTACTGCAGGACCACGTTGCCCTTGGTGGAGGCCCCGTAGCCAAGGGTCAGCTTCCCGGCGGCCCGCGAGTCGGCGAGGAATCCGCGCAGCTGCTCGCGGTGTTCGGCGACCCGCCGGGCGAAGGTCCCGTAGGTGTCGAGGGAGGAGAGCCCGAGGCGGGCCTCGCGCTGCCGGATCCGCTCGACGGACGCCGTGTCCACGGTGTGCCGGGAGGGGTCCTTGACCAAGGTCAGGCAGAGGCTGCCGCCGTTGACGTCGGTGACCTCGGCCGAGGTGACGGTGAAGCCGACCCGCTCGGCCATCCACTCGATCTGCGCGAAGGAGTAGTACTCCAGGTGCTCCTGGCAGACCGCGTCGTAGGCCAGCCCCTCGATCATGGAGCCCAGGTCGCTCATCTCGACCATCCAGATCCCGTCGTCGGTGAGGATCGAGTGGATGTCGGCCATGAAGGAAGTGGGGTCGGGCAGGTCGTAGAACATCGCGATCGAGGTGACGATCTTCGCCTTGCGGTCGCCGAACCGCTCGGCGTAGACCTCCTCGGAGAAGAAGTCCGGGATCAGGTCGATGTCCTCGGGGTAGTACGAGCGCCACTTCTCGCCGGTGGGGTCGATGCCCACGCGGGTCAGGCCCGCGGTGCGGTACCCCTGCAGCAGGGTGGAGTCGTTGGCGCCGATGTCGACGACCACGTCGCCGGCCTCCAGGGGGACCAGGCCGGTGAGCCGGGCCACCTTCCCGTGCAGGTGGTTGATCATGAACGGGCGGATGCTGGAGCGGTAGCCGTAGCGGTCGCCGTACATCAGCGACAGGTCGGCGGTGTGCCTCAGCTGGACCAGCCCGCAGCCTTCGGGGGAGCACTTGACCAGCTCCAGCGGAGCGGTCGGCACCACCTCGTCGGGGCGGGGGAAGATGCCGGTCAGGGCCTGGGTGCCCAGGTCGAGTACGGGCAGCAGGGTGCCGTTGCCGCAGATGCGGCAGCGGGTGCACTCGGTGATGATCATGGTGCCTTCCATGGCTTCGGCGGCCTCGGCCGGGTCAGGGGCGGGCGGTGCGGTGTGCGGCGGTGAGCCGTTCCAGGGCCGGGACCAGCTCGTTGGGGCTGGGCATGGCCCGTACCTCGGTGCGCAGCCGCGCCGCGTTCGCGGCGTAGGAGGAGTCGTCCAGGATCCGCTTGAGGCTGTCGTGCAGGACTGCCGGCGTCAGGGTGCTGGAGTTGCCCGCGTACTCCCCGGCGCCCTGCGCCTCCAGGCCCGTGCCGATGGCGACCGGGCCCCACCACTTCTCCGAACGGAAGTCGTTCGGGACGACCACCTGCGGTACGCCGTTCTCCAGGGCGGTGGCGAAGCTGCCGACCCCGCCCTCGTGGACGATGGCCGCGCAGCCGGGCAGCAGCGAGGTGAAGGGGACGAAGTCCACGGCGCGGACGTTGTCCGGGACGGCCGCCGAGCCGAGCTGCTTCGCGTCGAGGGTGGCGATGACCTCGGCGTCGAGGTCCGCCACGGCCTCGAAGAGGCTCCGGGCCGCGGAGGACACCCCGGAGATGGTGGCGTCCCGGTGCGAGATGCCCTGGGTGACCACCACACGGGGCCGCTCCGGCTTCTCGTACACCCAGCGGGGCGTGCTCGCCGGGCCGTTGAAGGGAACCGCCCGCATCGGCAGGTAGTGGACGCCGTCGGTGTGCCCGATCCAGGACGGCACCGGCGAGATGGTCCACTGCCCCAGCACCGCCGACTCGTCGAAGGCGACGCCGTGCCGCGCCAGGATGGGCTCCAGCCACTCCTGCAGCGGGTCCGCGGTGCCCTCGGCGAACCGGGGGCGGCAGGCGGCCCGCAGCTGCGCGGTACGGTCCACGTTGAGGGTCATACGGGCGTGCGCGGCCCCCACCACCTTGGCGGCCACCGTGCCGGGGTACGCCGTCGGGTCGGAGATGACCAGGTCGGGGCGCCACTGCCGGGCGAAGCCGATCAGGTCCTCGAAGGTGCGCTCGGGGAAGAACACCGCGCGCACGCCCCCGGTGAGGTCCTGGAGCTCGGTGAGGGCGTCGCTCCAGCAGAAGTCCTCCTGCACGGAACGGCCGGTACGGGTGCCCCGCGGGTCGCAGGACGGGTCGTCCGGCGGCGGGCCCGCGGCGAGCATGGCCTCCAGGTTCAGCGGATCGCCGACGGCGATCCCGGGCAGCCCCGTGCGGGCGATGGCGTCGGCAAGGTCGGGCGGCCCGGCGATGACCACCTCGTGGCCGGCCGTGCGCAGCGCCCAGGCGAGCGGCACCTGTACGTACAGGTGGGCGCGGAAGGGATTCGTGACGAACAGGACACGCATGGCAGACCTCCGTCAGCCGCGGGCGAGTATGCCGCGAAGCGCCGTGATGACCTTCTCCTGAAGGTCCTCGGGCAGCGACGGGTACATGGGCAGGGAGAAGATCTCGTCGGCGGCCGACTCGGTGAGGGGCAGGTCCCCGGTGCCGTACCCGAGGTGGGAGAAGCCGTTCATGGTGTGGACCGGCCACGGGTAGCTGATGTTGAACTCGAAGCCGAACTCCCGCAGGGCCGCGAGGATCCCGTCCCGCTCGGGGTGGCGGACCACGTACACGTAGTAGACGTGCTCGTTGCCCGGGGCGGTCTGCGGCAGGACCAGGCCGGTGTCGCCGAGGCCCTCCTCGTAGCGGCGGGCGACCGCGCGGCGGCCCTCGATGTAGTCGTCCAGGCGGCGCAGCTTGCGGCGCAGGATCTCGGCGTGCACCGTGTCCAGGCGCGCGTTGTGCCCCGGGGTCCGCTCGACGTAGTAGCGGTCCTCCATGCCGTAGTAGCGCAGCCGGCGCAGGTCCTCGTCGGCGGTGGGGTCGTTGGTGATGACGGCGCCGGCGTCGCCGTACGCGCCGAGCACCTTGGTCGGGTAGAAGGAGAAGGCGCCCGCGTCGCCCGCGGTCCCGGCGAGCACGCCGTTGCGGCGGGAGCCGTGGGCCTGGGCGCAGTCCTCCAGGATCTTCAGCCCGTGGCGGTCGGCCAGCTCCTGCAGCGGGGCGAGGTCCACGCACTGCCCGTACAGGTGCACCGGGATGACCGCCTTGGTGCGGTCCGTGATCTTCTCCGCCACCTGGGAGGTGTCCATCAGGTACGTGACGGGGTCGATGTCCACGAAGACCGGTGTGGCGCCCGCCCCGTCGATGGCCAGGACGGTCGGCGCGGCGGTGTTGGAGACGGTGATGACCTCGTCGCCGGGAGCCACCCCCAGGGCCTGCAGGCCGAGCTTGACGGCATTGGTGCCGTTGTCCACGCCGACGCAGTGCCGGACCCCGTGGTACGCGGCGTACTCCGCCTCGAAGCGCCCCACGCTCTCGCCGAAGACGAGCTTGCCGGACCGGAACACGGTGTCGACCGCGTCGAGGATGTCCTCGCGCTCGGCCTCGTACTCCTCGAGGTAGTCCCATACGTGAATGGCCATCAGAATCCTTCCGCTGGTGGCGTCGTGTTCCGTCAGAGGGTGTTCAGGCACAGGAGCAGGGTCCGGGCCTCGATGCCGAGGTAGTAGCTGTGCCGCTGGAGGGCCGCGAGCTGGCCGACGGACAGCCAGGCGTAGTCCGGGGGCGCCTCCAGCGGGAGGTCCCCGCGGGCCTCGACGATCAGGTAGCGGGTCTCGGCGTGGTGGAAGCGGCCGCCCTCCTCGGACTGCACCGCGTCGTAGCGCACGCCCTCGCGGGCCGACAGCAGCAGGTCGAGGTACGGGGGCCGGGGCGCGCCCGCGGGCAGGCTGCCGTCCGCGTCCAGGACGGACCGCACGGTGGGGCCCAGCTCCACGGCGTCCCGGTACCCGGGCAGCACCTCGGCCCGCACCAGGGCGTGCGGCACCCCGCCGATCCGCCGCACCAGCAGCCCCGCCAGGCCGAGGCCGTGCGGGGCGAGCAGTGGCTGCGTCCAGCTGTGCACCTCGCGCGTGTGGGCCCGGGTGCGGACGCCGACGATGCTGAAGCCGCGGCCGTCGTCGGCGGAGATCCGCCCGTCCCGGACGCCCCACCCGGGCAGCGAGCCCAGGGGCACCAGGCGGGCGTCCAGTCCGTACGCGCTCTTGCGGCCGGTGAACCAGCTGAGCACCTCGGTCATGGGGTGCAGCGCGGGGCCCTCACCTGCCCCGGCGGCCGGGTACGGCAGACAGCCCAGGACCGTACGCGTGTCCATGTTGATCACACTGCGCCGCCGGAGCAGCCGCCGTATCTGACCCAGGGTCAGCCAGTGGAAGTCCTCGTGCTCGGGCACCTCCCCGGTGACCTCGACCACGATGTTGCGGTTGCGCTTGAGGTGGAACCACGCGCCCTGTTCGGACTGGAGCACGTCCACGAGGACCCGGCCCCGGCCGGGCTCGGTGAAGAACTCGACGTACGGGGTGCGCCCGCCGCGGTGCACCCGGGTGTAGTTGCTGGAGGTCGCCTGCACCGTGGGCGACAGCTGCACCAGACCGGCGTTGCCGGGCTCCATCTTGGCCTGCAGCAGGAAGTGCAGCACCCCGTCGAACTCCTTGGCGATGATGCCGAGGATCGCGATGTCCCGCTGGACCAGGACCGGCTGCCACCACTCGGGCACCGGCCCGGAGTCGGTCCGCACGTGCAGGCCCTCCACGGTGAAGAACCGGCCGGTGCGGTGGACGAGGTTGCCGGTGTCCGGGGCGAAGGACCAGCCCTGCGGGTCGGTCAGTTCCTCCAGCGGGATCACGGTGGACTCGAAGGGCTGCCGGCGTTTTCCGGCGAGCCAGGCTCCGGCGTCGGGACCGGTCCGGGACACCGGCGTGGCCGCCGACACGGCGATGCGGGAGACGAGACCGGCAGGCGCGCTCATGCCGGATCAGGGAGGTGCACAGACATCGGAAGGGCTCCTGTGGCTCGCGTGCTGCGCCCATCGTCGTATCGGCGTTCCTCCGCGGCATCTTCTGGATTGCGGTGGGCGTACCGACTCCGCACTTCCGTCCGCATTCCGAACTCCCGTCCGCACACGGCAAACCAGGAGATGCGCGGGCCCCGGACCGCTGCCGACAGTGGAGGCAAGGACGAACCGGCAGGGCGGGGGGTACGGCATGGCACGGGTGGTGGTCACCGGAGGGTGCGGGTTCCTGGGCAGCCATCTGGTCGACGAACTGGTGCGGCGCGGCGAGGAGGTGACCGTCTTCGACGGCGGCACGCCCCCGGCCGACCACACCCCGCCGGACTCGGTGCGCTACGTCGACGGGGACATCCGCGACCCCGGGGCGGTGGACCGGCTGCTGCGCGAAGGCGCGGACACCGTGTACCACCTCGCCGCCGTCGTCGGTGTGGACCGCTACCTCGACCGCCCGCTCGACGTCATCGACATCAACCTCCTCGGCACGCGCAACGTCCTCGAGTCGGCCTCCCGCTCCGGCGCCCGGGTGCTGCTCGCCAGCACCAGCGAGGTCTTCGGCAAGAACCCGGCCGTCCCCTGGCGGGAGGACGACGACCGGGTGCTCGGCGGCACCGCAGTGGACCGCTGGAGCTACTCCTCCAGCAAGGCCCTGGGCGAGCACCTCGCCTTCGGCTACGCACGCGAACGGGACCTGCGCATGTCCATCGTGCGCTACTTCAACGTCTACGGGCCCCGCCAGCGCCCCGCCTTCGTGGTCAGCCGCAGTGTCCACCGGGCCCTGAACGGCCGGCCGCCGGTGGTCTACGACCAGGGCGGCCAGACCCGCTGCTTCACCTACGTCCAGGACGCCATCGCCGCCACCGTGGCCGCGGGCACCGACGAGCGGGCGCTCGGCGAGTGCTTCAACGTCGGCAGCCGGACCGAGACCACCGTGGCCGAGGTCGCGGCCCTGGTCGCCGACCTCACGGGGGTCGGGGCCACCGTGCCCTCGGAGACGGCGGACCACCTCGGCGCCCGCTACCAGGACCTGCAGCGCAGGGTCCCCGATACCACCAAGATCGGCGAGACCCTGGGCTGGCAGGCCGGCACCGACCTGCGCGAGGGCCTGCTCCGCACCATCGCCTGGGCCCGGCGCAACCCGTGGTGGCTGGCGCAGCCCGAGAGCGGGGCCGCCCCGGACCGCCGCCGTACGGCTGCCTGACCGGAGCCGCCCGGCCGGAGCGGGGGGGGGGGGGGGGGGGGGGGGGGGGGGGGGGGGGGGGGGGGGGGGGGGGGGGGGGGGGGGGGGGGGGGGGGGGGGGGGGGGGGGGGGCG
>NZ_JBVJWO010000046.1:38858-42445 GCF_055602345.1 Streptomyces sp. NPDC037401 | reverse complement strand
TCCGCTCGGCAACGACGCCGCAGAGAAAACAGGCCCCCCCCCCCCCCCCTCCCGCCCCCCCCCCCTCCCCCCCCCCCCCCCCCCCCCCCCCCCCCCCCCCCCCCCCCCCCCCCCCCCCCCCCCCCCCCCCCCCCCCCCCCCCCGGCCCCGGTCAGCCCGCTTCCAGCAGCCGGACGCTGCGCGGCACCGAGGGCATCGCCTGTGCGGCGGAGCCGCCCGGGCCGCCGGCGCCCGGCACCGCCTCTCCGCGGCCGATGCCCCGGTACACGTATCCGGCGGCCCGCAGCTCGGCGATCTTCTCCTTCGGGTAGTACGCACGCCCGTCGAGCAGCACACAGGAAGGGGCCACCGGCAGGGCCGCGAAGTCGATGCCGTGGAAGTCCCGGTGCAGAGCCAGCACCGCCACGCAGTCGGCCCCCTGCACGGCCTCCTCCAGGGTCTTCACCGGCGCCCGGCCGAAGAGCTCGGCCGCGGCCGCCGGATCCACCAGCGGATCGTGCAGCCGTACCGTCACCCCGGCCGCCTCCAGGGCCTTGACCACGCCCGCCACCGGGGTGGCCCGCAGATCGCCGGTGTCGTTCTTGAAGGCCAGCCCCAGCACCGCCACGACCGCCCCGCGGGGGTCCTTGCCGAGTGCGGCCAGCTCCCCGAGCACCAGCGAGGCCGTATAGCCCGGCATCCCCGCGTTGACCTGGCGTCCGGCCGGGGCGGTCTGCACCCGCACCCCGTGCTCGCGGGCGGTGCGCCACACCATCCACGGGTCCTTGGTCAGGCAGGAACCGCCCACTCCCACGCTGGGCAGCAGGATGTTGACGTTCCCGGTGCCCTTCGGGATGGTGTTCGCCGCGCCGATCACGTCGAGCACGTCCGCGCCGTAGATCCCGCACAGCTTCGCCAGCTCGTTGGAGAGGGCGATGTTCAAGTCGATCCACCAGTTGTCGGCGAGCTTGACGATCTCGGCGGCCTCCAGGGTGTCCATCGGCAGCACCTCCACGCCCAGCACCCGCCGCCACAGCTCCCCGGCCGCCGCCGCGCAGTCCGCGGTCAGCCCGCCGGTCACGATGGGGAACGTACGCAGCTCCCGCAGGGCGGTGCCCTCGGCGAGCCGCTCCGGGCTGAACGCCAGCCCGAAGTCCTCACCCGCCACCAGCCCGCCCTCCTCCAGCAGCGGACGCAGCAGCTCCCGCGTCGTGCCCGGCGGCACCGTCGACTTGAGCACCACCAGCTGGCCCGGCCGCAGATGCCGGGCGAGCTCCCGGGCGGCCCCGCGCAACTGCTCGTCGGCGAGCGAGCCGTCCTCACGCACCGGAGTGCCCACGGTGATCAGGACGACGTCGGCCCCGGCGGCCGCCGACAGTTCGGTGGTCACGCGCAGCCGGCCCGCGTCCAGGCCCGCGAACAGCAGTCCGGCCAGTCCGTCCTCGTTGAACCGGCACTCCCTGCGGGCCAGTTCGTCCACCAGCCGGCTGTCCGCATCGATACCGATCACGTCGATGCCGCGGTCGGCCAGGGTCGCCGCGACGCAGGAGCCGACGTAGCCGAATCCGACGACCGCCACGGTCGGGCCGCCGGGGCCGGGAAGAAAACGCATCGCGAGAGTCCAATCGACGGAAGGATTGAGATCCAGACGGATGGTCACCGGTACGGCCCGTTCCGGGCATCTCCTGGTTTGCGATTTGCTCTCGCCCGATTGCAGTGAGCACGGGAGAGGTGGCGCCGCGCGCCGGTTCCCCCCACTGCGGGACGGGGAAGGCGCCGGGGTCTCGCCAGGGGACCGCCGGGACCGCTACCGTGCTCGGGATCCGGGCCGGGACAGCAATTTCGAAGATGCGCCGGACCACCCGCCCGGCCGACAATGTACGCAGCCGCGCGACCCCGCACGAGAGTTCCCGATGCCCGCACCACTCGAACTGCCCGACGTGACCGCACCCGTCGATCCGTGTCCGGCATCGCCGTCTCGTCCCTACCGGCCCCGTCGCCGGATCCCCGTCGCGCCCGCCCGGCCGAACGCCGGTCTCGGCGAGTTATCCGTACCGGGCCGATCATCGCGCCCTGGTCACACCGCATGACATTGAGGAGATCTTCCATGGTGGAGCAGACCCCCGGCGACCAGGGCAACGTGCCGGTCGTGCAGCTGCGCGAATCGGTCAAGGGCAAGGTGCTGCTGCCCGGTGACGAGGGCTACGACCAGGCCCGTGTCGTCTACCTGGGCGGAATGGACCAGCAGCCGGCGGCGATCGTGCAGCCTGCCAACAGCGACGACGTCTCCCAGGTGGTCCTGCTGGCCGCGCAGAGCGGCGTACCGCTCGCCATCAAGGGCGGCGGGCACAGCGTGTTCGCCCTGACCGACGGCGGCATCGTCCTCGACATGTCCTCCCTGCGCGAGCTGGACATCGACACCGACACCCGGACCGCCTGGGCCGATGCGGGTCTGACCGCCGGTGAATACACCACCGCCGCCCACGAGCACGGCCTGGTCACCGGCTTCGGCGACACCGGCAGCGTCGGCCTCGGCGGCATCACCACCGGCGGCGGCATCGGCTACCTCGCCCGCAAGCACGGCCTGACCGTCGACGACCTGCTCGCCGCCGAGATCGTCACCGCCGACGGCAAGCTGCGCCGCATCGACGCCGAGAACGAGCCCGAGCTGTTCTGGGCGATCCGCGGCGGCGGCGGCAACTTCGGCGTGATCACCCGGATGAAGTTCCGCCTCCGTGAACTGACCACCGTCTACGGCGGTCTGCTGGTGCTGCCCGGCACCCCCGAGGTGCTGGCGTCCTTCGTCGAGCTCTCCCAGCAGGCCCCCGACGAGCTGACCAGCATCATCAACATCCTGCCCGGTGCGGTCCTGCCGTTCGTGCCCGAGGAGGCCCAGGGCGGTCTCGTCGTCATGGCGATGATGGTCTACGCCGGCGAGGGCGAGCCCGCCGAGCAGGCCATCGCCCCCTTCCGGGCCCTGGCCACCCCGTACGCCGACATGATCGCGCCGATGCCGTACCCGGGCATCTACCCGCCCGAGGACCCCGACCACCACCCGGTGGCCGCGGCCCGCAACCTCTTCGTGGACGCCATCGACACGGAGACCGCCACCCTGGTCCTGGACCGCATCAAGGAGTCCACGGCCATGATGACGGCCGTTCAGGTCCGCGTACTGGGCGGCGCCCTGGCCCGCGGCGAGGCCGACACGGCCTTCGCGCACCGCCACCGCAAGATCATGGTGAACCTGGCCGCGATCTACGGGGACCCGGCCGAGGCACCCACCCACACCGCGTTCGTGGACCGGCTCACCAAGGACCTCCAGAAGGGCGTCCCCGGGGTCTACGTCAACTTCCTCGCGGACGACAGCGAGGAGCGCATCCGCGAGGCCTACCCGGAGGCCACCTGGGAGCGGCTGCGCGCCGTGAAGCGCACCTACGACCCGGGCAACGTGTTCCGGGTGAACAACAACATCCCGCCGGCGGAGTAAGAGGCCCCGCCGGAGCTCCGGCACCCCTCCAGGACGCGGCCGCCGCCCCCACGGGCGGCGGCCGCGTCCTGCCGTTTTGCTTCGAAGCGTTTCCGCCCACCCCAGGCCGGCCCTCGGAGGC
>NZ_JBVJWO010000046.1:30162-38848 GCF_055602345.1 Streptomyces sp. NPDC037401 | reverse complement strand
CCCGAGGGGAGGGGAGGGATCCCATAGAGGACCCGGGCCCCCTCGGCGACCCCCCCCCCCCCCCCCCGGGCCCCCCCCCGCGTCCTGCCGTTGTGCCCGGAATTGTTCCGGCCAACGCCGGCCCGGCCCGCGGAGCCCCCGGGCCACCCTCCCAAGGCCGCACTTTCGAAGGTGCGTACGGGTACGCCCGGCTGCCACATTCGCCCCGTCCGACGGCGAATTCCAGCCTAGGCATCCGGCTGCCCTGCCATTCGAGAAGGTGTGCCTTGACAACAACGAATCCGGACGGCAAAGCCGTCATCAAGCCGAACCTGCTCCCCTCGCTGACGAGCCTGCGGTTCTTCGTCGCCGTCACGATCTTCCTGTTCCACGCGACGGGCTACGTGCTGTTCTCCTCGCCCAAGGTCGGCAAGGGGCTCCTCGACCTGGTCACCATGGGCGGCTGGGCCGGCATGAGCTTCTTCTTCATGCTCAGCGGGTTCGTACTGACCTGGGTGTCCCGTCCCGGGGACAGCACCCGCACGTTCTGGCGGCGCCGCCTGGTCCGGGTCTTCCCCAACCACCTGCTGATGTTCGCCGCCACCGCCGTCCTCACGGTCACCGTCCTGGGCGCGGTCTTCGACAAGAAGGGTGCCCTGTTCAACGTCCTCCTGCTGCAGGCGTGGTCCCCGGACCTGAACATCCGGATCGCCTACAACTCGGTCTCCTGGTCGCTCTCGGCCGAGCTGCTCTTCTACCTGTCCTTCCCGGTGCTCTACCGCCTGATCAGCCGCATCCGGCCGGAACGGCTGTGGGCCTGGACCATCGGCATGCTGACGGTGATCACCCTGGTCGTGCCCGCCGTCGTGGGCCGTCTCAAGAGCGGTGAGGTCATCCCGTTCCTCGAGATGACGCAGCAGCAGTTCTGGCTGCTGTTCCACTTCCCGCCCGTGCGGATGCTGGAGTTCGTCACCGGGATCCTGCTGGCCCGGATCGTGCTGACCGGCCGCCGCGTGCCGGTGAGCTTCGGCGGGGCCGCCGCCGTCACCGTCGCCCTGTACGCCCTCGGCCCGCACTTCCCGCCGGTCTTCCGGCTGGTGGCCGTGATGGCCGTGCCGATGGCCCTGCTGATCGCCGCGGGCGCCGTCTCCGACCTCAACCGGCAGCGGACCACCCTGCTCTCCAGCCGCCCGATGGTCTACCTCGGCAACCTGAGCTACGCCTTCTACCTGGTCCACATGCAGGTGCTGGTGTTCGGCGCCCACTGGCTCGGCACCGGTGCCAAGCCGGGCGGTACCGCGTACGGGTTCGCGATGATCGCCCTGCTGTTCGCGGTCGCCGTGGCGCTGTCCTGGCTGATGTTCAACCTCCTCGAACAGCCGATGATGCGCCGCTTCGGCGCCAAGCCGAAGCAGCGCCGCACGGCCCCGGCCGCCGGGACGCAGTCCCCGCAGGCCGTGGCGGACGTACCGGCGGAGCCCGCCGGGCCGGCCGACCGCACCCCGGCGACCGCCGGACGCAGCACAGCAATCTGAGAGTTGCCACTCCGGTTTGACCGGTGTGACGCTGCTGGAGTCCCCGGCGCTGTCCGTTGGGCCTCTCAGTGCACCACCTCCCAAGAGGATGCGGGGCCCGAGGCGGCGTATCCGAGGACCCGCCAGACAATGAAGGATCGACCGTGGTCCAGAACCTGGAAAGACCCCACGCGCCGGCGTCGGTACCGGCGAGCGCAGTGGCTGCGGCACGCCGATGGTGGCGGCGACCGTGGATCCTGCCGCTGTTCGTGCTGTCCGTGGCCTACATCGGGTACACGGCACGGCCGTACCTCGACGAGGCCACGGCCCCGCTCATGCCGCACGAGGGTTTCTCGCTGTACTACCCCGTGCTGATCACGCACATCGCCTTCGCCACCGTCGCCCTGCTGACCTCGGTCTTCCAGGTGTGGCCGTGGCTGCGGCGGAGCCATCCCGCGGTGCACCGCTGGGGTGGCCGGCTGTACGTGCTCACCACGGTGGTCGCGGGGCTGCTCGGGCTGGTCATCGTGCCGTTCGCACCCCCGGTGGGCAAGCTCGGCGTCGCGGCCGCCACGGTCCTGTGGCTCGCCTTCAGCGTCATGGGCTACGTGCGGATCCGGCAGCGGCGCTACGCCGAGCACCGGAAGTTCATGCTGTACGCCTTCGCCATGGTGATGAACAACTTCTGGGGCTCGTCGCTGGTCCTGATCGGCACCAAGCTCCAACTGGCGATCGATCCCAACTACTACCTCGAAGCGGCCCGGTGGATCGGCTGGGTGGTCAACCTGATGCTGGTCCAGTGGTGGCTCAATCGCACGGCCGGTAGGCCGGTGCTCTGACTGGGGACCCGGGGCCGGCGGCCGGACGGGGTGCCCGGCACCCCGCCCCCGCCGGCCCCGAGAGCGCACCGGCACATCCATTTCGCAGTCCCTGCGCGGATGCGCCTGAACAATGAAGGAAGGATGCTCGATGAACCCGAGCACCGAGAACGACCCGACCGCCAAGGCGGGCCGCCGGGAGTGGCTGGGCCTGCTGGTCCTGGTCCTGCCGGCTTTCCTGCTGTCGGTGGACCTGTCCGTGCTGTACCTGGCGCTCCCGCACTTGGCCGAGGACCTCCAGCCGGGCAGCACCCAGCAGTTGTGGATCCTCGACATCTACGGATTCATGCTCGCCGGATTCCTCGTCACCATGGGCACCCTCGGCGACCGCATCGGCCGCCGCAAGCTGCTGCTGATCGGCGCGGCCGCCTTCGGCATCGCCTCGGCGCTGGCGGCGTACGCCCAGACCGCGGAGATGCTGATCGCGGCCCGGGCCCTGCTGGGCATCGCCGGCGCCACCCTCGCGCCGTCCACGCTGGCCCTGATCACCAACATGTTCAAAGACCCGGCCCAGCGCGGCAAGGCCGTGGCCGTGTGGACCAGCTGCTTCGTCGGCGGCGGTGTCTTCGGGCCCATCATCGGCGGCGTGATGCTGTCCTGGTTCTGGTGGGGCTCGGTCCTGCTGATGGCCGTGCCGGTGATGGTGCTGCTGCTGGTGGCCGGACCGGCGCTGCTGCCTGAGTACAAGAACGGCCAGGCCGGCCGCCTCGACCTGTTCAGCGTCGCCCTTTCCCTGCTGACCATCCTTCCCTTCATCTACGGCATCAAGGAGATCGCCCGCGAGGTCACCCCGGTGGCGATCGGGGCCGTCGTGGCCAGCGTGGTCTTCGGCGTGCTCTTCGTACGCCGTCAGGGCAGGCTCGAGGATCCGCTCCTGGACCTCGGCCTGTTCAAGATCCGCGACTACCGCGGGGCCCTGCTGCTCGGCCTCCTGGTCGGCACCGTGACCGGCGGCGCCCTGCTGCTGGTCAACCTCCAGCTGCAGATGGTCGAGGGGCTCTCCCCGTGGAAGACCGGCCTGCTGCTGGCGCCCAGCGCGGTCGGCGTGCTCGTCGCCATCTCGCTGAGCACGGCCCTGGCCACCAAGGTCCGGCCCGCGGCGCTCATGGCCGTCGGCCTGCTGGCCTCCGCGGCGGGCTACGTCGTCCTCTCCCAGGTGGAGAGCACCGACAGCACCCTCCTCGTCGTCATCGGCGCCATCCTCGTCAACGGCGGCCTCGGCCCGACCGTCGCCCTGGGCTACGGGCTGATCCTCTCGGCCGCCCCGCCGGAGCGCACCGGTTCGGCCTCGGCGCTGTCCGAGACCAGCGGCGAGTTCGGTGTCGCGGCCGGTATCGCCATCCTCGGCAGCATCGGCACCGCCGTGTACAGCTCGAAGATCTCGGTGCCCTCGGAGCTTCCCGCCGAGGCGGCCCGTGCGGCCAAGGAGAGCATCGCCAACGCCATGGCGGTGGCCGCGGACCTGAAGGGACCGGCCGCGAACGATCTGGTCGTCTCGGCCCGCGAGGCGTTCACCGCCGGTCTCAACCTGGTCGGCGCACTCGCCGCGGTCTTCTTCCTCGGCCTGGCCGCGCTGGCCTGGTACTGGTTCCGCCACATGCCTCCGCCGCCGAAGCCGGAAGAGGCCGCAGCGGCCGCGGCAGCGGTCGAGGGCGAGGGCGGCACGGAGTCCGTCACCGGGGAGCCGGCAGCGGCCGGGGAGCGTGCCGCCGAGCCGGCCGAGTCGGGCCCGGTGCGTACCTGAGCCGGGCCCTGCGCCCCACCACGGCAGAACAGGCCCCGGCCCTCCACAGGAGGGCCGGGGCCTGTGTCGTACTCCCGGAGGGTCCGTGACGGCGGGTCAGCGCGGCTTGCGGGCGCAGACGATCGCGTACCCGATCTGGTCCTTGCGGGGAGCGAAGAAGCCCCGGTGCAGCCGGGAGAACTCGGTGACGTCCTCCTCGCCGAACTTCCCCGCGACCTCGTCGCGCCGCTCCATCGCGGCCTTGAGGTACTTGCCCTTCATCCCGAACACCCGCGGCCCGCACTGGGTGTACTCCTCCACCGCGAAGCCCGCGGCCCGGGTGTGCTCCAGCCACTCGGGCAGGGTGGGCAGCTGCGGCAGCTTGAGGGTGGTCATGAAGGTCTTCACCCGCTCCGGCTCCCGGCCCGGGTCCTCCAGGCTGAAGTCGGAGAACACGATCCGCCCGCCGGGCCGCAGCACCCGGAACAGCTCCCGCAGCACCTGCGGCAGGTCCTGCGCGTTCTGAAGGGACTCCAGGGCCAGCACCGCGTCGAAGGAGCCGTCGGGGAACGGCAGGCCCATGTAGTCCCCGTACCGGAACTCCGCCAGGTCCGCCAGGCCCGACTCGCGGGCCCGGCGGCGGGCCGACGTGAGCTCGTAGTCGCTGACCGTCACCCCGGTCACCCGCACGCGGTGGTTCCGGGCCAGGAACAGGGAGGTCTCGCCGGAGCCGCACCCCGCATCGAGCAGCCGCTCCCCGGGACGCAGCCCCAGCAGCCCGGTGACCTTGAGGGTGATGCGGTGCACGGCCTCGGGCAGCGGGACGTCGTCGTCGAGGTCGTACCAGTACCACATGTGCAGCTGACCGCCGCGGAGTTCGTCGGCTATGGGTGCGCGCGCATCGTAGTGTGCGCCGATATCCGCCGGGCTTGTCGTCGATTCCATGACCCGTCTCCCATCGAGGCGCCACACGGCCTTCGAGCGGCACGACGGCCCATCCTCGGCCCCCGCCCCGCAGGGCCGCATCTCCGTCGTTGCTGATTCCGGGCGGTGCGGGCCGCAGGCGGGGTCACCGGAGGTCCGGGACCGTCCAGCCGTCGAGGTCGTACTCGTTCAGGCAGGTGTCCACGAAGGCCTTGTACCCGTCGATGTCGCCGTTGGTGGTCTGTGCCATCAGCAGCTCCACCCGCGTGTTCTCGTGGTTGCCGGCGTAGTTGCGCTCGTACAGCTCGTGGCGGCCGCCGAACTCGGTGCCGACCGCGTCCCACAGCAGCTTCATCACCTTCACCCGGTCCACCGCCTCGACCCCGCCCGAGCCGCGCAGGAAGCGGTCCAGGTACGGGCGGACGTCCGGGTTCTTGAAGTCCTCCGCGCTGGAGTTCACGTAGATCAGGCCGCTGGCCACGTCCTGCTGGATGATCTCCTTGATCCGCGGGTAGCCGATCTGCATGAACCAGCGGTACGCCATGCCGTACTGCGGGTTGGGCAGCACGGCCCCGTTCTTCCACTGCACCGGGTTGCGCGCCGCCGCGTCGGAGAAGGCCCAGAAGAGGTTCCGCCAGGCCAGCACCTCGCCGATCCGGCTCTGCACCCCGCGGAAGTCCTTCGTGCCGGTGATCTCCAGCGCCTTGATCAGCAGGCCGGCGATGAACTCCAGCTTCACCGCGAGGCGGGTGCAGCCGTGGAACGTGAACCGCTCCATGAAGCCGGACCGCCCCGCGAACATCTGGATCTTGCCGAGGTGGCCGTAGACGAACACGTTCTCCCAGGGGATCAGCACCTTGTCCAGGACCAGGATCGTGTCGTTCTCGTCCAGCCGCGAGGACAGCGGGTAGTCGAACGGGCTGCCCGTGGCCGCTGCCGCCATCGTGTAGGAGGGCCGGCAGATCAGCTTCATGCCCGGCGCGTCCATCGGCACCGTGGCGATCAGCGCGAACTCCTTCTTCTTGATGGGGAGTCCGAAGTGCGCGATGAAGTTGTACTGCGCCAGTGCGCTGCCCGTCGCCACCACCTTGGCCCCGGAGACGATCAGACCCGCGTCGGTCTCCTTCTCCACCCGGATGAACACGTCCGCGACCTCGTCCGGCCCCCGGTCGCGGTCCACCGGCGGGTGCACGATCGCGTGGTTCCAGAAGAGCACCTTCTCCTGCGACTCCCGGTACCAGCGCCGCGCGTTGTCCGAGTACGGGTCGTAGTAGTCGGCGTTGGCCCCCAGGGTGCCCAGGAACGAGGCCTTGTAGTCGGGGCTGCGGCCCATCCAGCCGTACGTCATCCGCGCCCAGGCGGCGATCGCCCGCTGGTCGGCCACCAGGTCCTCGGCGCTGCGCGGCGTGGTGAAGAAGCTGTGCGTGTAGCCGTCGCTGCCGGTGTCGGTGGGCTTGGTCAGGATCCCGCGCTGCGCCGGGTCGTGCAGGGCGTCGTACAGCCGCGCCGTCATCCGGATCGGGTTGGCGAACGCCGGATGCGTGGTGACGTCCTTGACCCGCTCCCCGTACAGGTAGATCTCGCGGCCGTCGCGGAGGCTGTCGATGTACTCCTGGCCGGTCTGCGGACGGGTCGTGCGCCGCGGCTCGGCTGCTTCGGCAGGTATGTCCTGAGGCTCCTGCCGCTCCTGACGCTCCGTCATCGGCTGCTTCCCTCTTCCTCTGGGCGCACGGGGGCTGTGAGGCCTTACATCGTGGCAGCGGGCCCCTGACGTCGACGTCTTCGAGAATGCGGGCATTCTCGAAGATGCGGGTGCCGTCCGCGGCTGCAACGGTCGTGGGCGTGTTTCGCGACGGCCGGCGACCGGCCGCCGACCCTCGTGCGCCCATCCAGGAGGACATGGTGTTGACGACCGATGTGCCGACGCGGGAGCTGCTCGTTCGCCGCGCGTCCGAGCTGGTGCCCCTGCTGAAGACCAACGCGGCCTGGGCCGAGGACAACCGGCGCATTCACGACGAGTCGATCGAGGCGCTGGAGGACGCCGGCATCTTCAGGATGCGCGTGCCCGCCCGGTTCGGCGGCTACGAGAGCGACACCCGCACGCTCGTCGACGTGGCCACCGAGCTGGGCCGGGCAGACGGCTCCACCGCCTGGATCGCTTCGGTCTACTGGATCCCCGGCTGGATGGCCGGTCTCTTCCCGGACCAGGTCCAGGACGAGGTCTTCACCACGCCCGACGTACGCGTCTGCGGCACGCTGAGCCCCGGCGGAATGGCCGCCCCGGCCGACGGCGGTGTCGTCGTCAACGGCCAGTGGAAGTTCATCAGCGGCGCCCTGCACGCCCAGTGGCAGATCGTCGTGGCGATCCAGCCCACCCCCGACGGCCAGCCCATGCCGGTGATGGCCCTGGTCCCGATGGCCGACCTGCAGATCGTCGACGACTGGTACACGTCCGGCCTCAAGGGCACGGGCAGCGTCACCACCGTCGCCCAGAACGTCTTCGTGCCGGCCGAGCGGGTGCTGCCGCTCCCCGTGATCGTGCAGGGCCAGGGCGGTGTCTCGCAGTCCAACGCGGGCAAGCCGCTGTACCGCGCCCCGCTGCTCCCGGTCGCCTCCGCCTCCTCCGCCGGCGCCGTGCTCGGCATGGCGAAGGCCGCCGCGGACGCGTTCTTCGCCCGACTGCCCGAGCGGAAGATCACGTACACCGACTACGCCTCCCAGAGCGAGGCCCCGCTGACGCACCTCCAGGTGGCCGAGGCCACGCTGAAGACCGACCAGGCGCAGTTCCACGCCTACCGGCTCGCGGACCTCGTCGACTCCAAGTCCGCGCAGGGCACGCCCTGGACCCTGGAGGAGCGGGTTCGGGCACGCGCCGACCTGGGTGCGGTGTGCCGCCTGGCCAAGGAGGCCGTGGACATCTTCCAGTCGGCCGGCGGCGGCTCCTCCATCTACTCCGACGTGCCGCTCCAGCGCATCGCCCGCGACGTGCAGGCGGTCAACCTGCACGCCCTGATGAACCCGAACACCAACACCGAGCTGTACGGGCGGATCCTGTGCGGCCAGCAGCCCAACACCCTCTACATCTGACCGGCACCGAAGGGCACCGGCGCCCCGACGGCGCCGGCGCCCGGCCGGCATCCGACCCGTACCAGCTCACGGACAGGGGAGAAGCATGACCGCAGCACAGTCCCCGGCGGACCTCGCAGCCGCCGTCTCCGACGCGGACAAGGCGGCCGTCGCCGCCGTCCCCGGCCGGATCGTCGCCGCCTGGGCCAAGCAGGACGCCACCGCCTTCGCCGAGGTGTTCACGGCGGACGGCAGCATGATCCTGCCGGGCCACTACACCAGCGGCCGTGAGGCCATCGAGCAGTTCATGGCGGCCGCCTTCCAGGGCCCCTTCAAGGGCACGCAGGTCACCGGCACCCCGCTGGCACTGCGCTTCCTGCGGCCCGACGTGGCCCTGGTCATCACCCAGGGCGGCGTCCTCGCCCCGGGCGAGACCGAGGTCGCCGACGAGCGGGCCATCCGTGCCACCTGGGTGGTCAGCAAGGAGGACGGCGAGTGGCTGCTCGCCGCCTACCAGAACAGCCCGCGCGACGCCGCCTGAGCAGCAGCGGCGGGCACGAGCAGCGCCCCTTGGCTTCGCCGGAAGCCAAGGGGCGCTGTTG
>NZ_JBVJWO010000046.1:0-30152 GCF_055602345.1 Streptomyces sp. NPDC037401 | reverse complement strand
AAGAAAAAAAGCAAAGGAAACCCCCCCCCCCCCCCCCCCCCCCCCCCCCCCCCCCCCCCCCCCGCTGCTGTTCCCGGGGCCTTGCACGGTGCCTGCCGCGAGGTGCGGTGCGCGCGGGCCGTGCAGGCTGCTGCGTGTGTGCCTGCGCGGCCCGCGCGGTCTCAGGCGGCCGTGGCCGCCGCGGGCACGGCCGCGGTCAGCCGCACCGGCAGGGCGCGGTGGCCGTTCATGATGAAGGTCGGCAGCGGCTGCAGCTCGTCCGCGTCCACCGCCAGGGACAGGTCGGGGAAGCGCGCGAACAGCGTGGACAGGCCCACGGTCGCCACCAGCCGGGCCACTCCGGCGCCCAGGCAGTAGTGCGGGCCGAAGCCGAAGGACAGGTGCTCCTTGTCCTCGCGGGTGATGTCGAAGGCGCAGGCGCTCTGGCCGTGCAGCCCGGGGTCCCGGCCCACCGCGCTGTAATTGACGAGGATCGGGTCGCCCTGCGGGATCGTCACCCCGTCCAGCTCGATGTCCTGGACGGCGTACCGCAGCGGCAGGTGCGCCAGCGGCGACTCCACCCGCAGCGTCTCGTCGATGACGTCGTCCCAGGCGGCCTTGCCGGACAGCACGAGCTCCTTCTGCCCGGGGTGCGTGAGCAGGGCCGTGATGGCGTTGTCGAAGAAGTTGATGGTGGTCTCGGAGCCGGCGCCGAGGATCGCGAAGATCGTGTCGCACAGCTCGGCCTCGGACAGCCGGGAGCCGTCCTCGTCCCGTGCGGCGATCAGGTCGCTGGTGATGTCCTCGCCCGGCTCGGCCCGCTTCTGCGCGACGAGCTCCTCCATGGCACCGCGCCAGTTCGCCAGCACGGACTGGGCCTGCTCGGGGCTGACGGTGGTGTCCACCATCATGTCGATGACCTTCGCCGTGGCGACGCGCTGCTCCTCGCCCATGCCGATCAGCTCGGCCACGAGCATGGCGGGCAGCGGGTACGCGAAACGCTCGCGCAGGTCGACGACCTCGCCCGGCTCCACGGCCGCGAGCGAGTCCAGCAGGTGGTTCGTCAGGCCCTCGATCAGCGGGCGGACGGCCTCGGTACGGCGCGGCGTGAAGGCCTTGCCGACCAGGCGGCGCAGCCGGACGTGGTCTTTGCCGTAGGCGGTGACCATGTTGTCCATCGCGACCCAGCTGATCATCTCCCAGTTGGGCGGGATCTCGCCGTTGATGAACTTGGGCCAGTGGTTGCGGGCGCTCTTGGTGACCTGCGGATCCGTCAGGACCTTCCGTATGCTTGCGTAGTCGTTGATCGACCAGGCCAGGACCCCGCCGGGAAGTTCCACCTGTGTCGCGGCGCCCTGGGCGCGCAGCGCGGCGGCCTCGGCATGGATGTCCCGTCCGGTGGTGTCAAGCGTGTGCACGACGGGGCAGCGTTGTTCCATGGAATTTCTCCCGGAATCTCGTGAAGCGAGGTGAAGGGACTGGTTACTCGGAAATTCCGGCGCGCTCGGCGACGATGC
Source organism: Streptomyces sp. NPDC037401 (assembly GCF_055602345.1). Taxonomy (NCBI): domain Bacteria; kingdom Bacillati; phylum Actinomycetota; class Actinomycetes; order Kitasatosporales; family Streptomycetaceae; genus Streptomyces; species Streptomyces sp. NPDC037401. Next base: position 28,656 of record NZ_JBVJWO010000046.1, on the reverse strand, counting down.
CGATGAGGGATCCCAGCGTGGGGTCCTCCTCGAATATGTCGCCGACGTCGATCAGAATCCCGAGCTCGTCCTCGACCCGCGACACGATGCGGACCGCGGCGATCGACTCGCCGCTGAGCTCGAAGAACGTGGCGTCCTCCAATTCCGTGACGGCCTCTCCCAACACCTCGGTCCAGATCTCGGCCACCTTCCTCTCGATCACCGAAATACTCGTGCGCTCAATGAGATCGCCGCTCATGGAAAACCCCTTCGCTGATTCTTCTGAATCGCCGATTCACCGGCCGGTGCTCACCGTCGCAGCGTCACATCCGGCCGTGTCACGAGGCATCTCCTGGATTGCGGGGACAGCGGCCTGCGCAGGTCCGCACCCTCGGAGTTGGCCGGAAACCGGGCGATCGCAACGATGAGGCGCCAGTCTTACGGCCAACGGCGCAACTCCCCCCGGACCCGTCCCAGGAGAATCAATGACCGCCACCGCAGCACCGCCCGCCCCGGCAAGGCCCAACCGCCGCTCGGTCGCCGCCACTGTCGTGGGCAACGCCGTCGAGTCCTTCGACATGCTTGCCTACGGTCTCTTCGCCCCGCTGTTCGCCGCACAGTTCTTCCCGTCCTCCAACCCGGTCACCTCGCTGCTCGGCGCCTTCGCCGTCCTCGGCATCGGCGTCCTGGCCCGCCCCCTCGGCGGCATCCTGCTGGGCAAGTACGCCGACCGGCACGGCCGGCGCCCCGCCCTGCTGCTGTCGATCGTCCTGATGACCAGCGGCTCGGTCCTCATCGGCGTGGCGCCCACGTACGAGCACATAGGCATACTCGCCCCGCTCCTGCTGGTGGCCGCGCGCATCGGGCAGGGCATGTCCGCGGGCGGCGAGTGGCCCACGGCGGCCGCCTACCTGATGGAGGAGGCGCCGGAGAAGCGCAAGTGCCTCTACGGCAGCCTGTTCTCCCTCTCCACGGGCCTCGGCGTGCTGACCGCCTCCGCCATCGGCGGCATCATGACGGCCCTCGTGGGCCCCGCGGCCATGTCCTCCTGGGGCTGGCGGGTCCCGTTCCTCGTCGGCGGCGTCTTCGGGGTGGTCCTCATGGTGCTGCGCAACCGCCTCGCCGAGACGGCCGTCTTCCAGCGCGAGGTGCGCGGCCGCCGCTCCCGCGGCTCCCTGCGCCAGGTCCTGCGCAGCCACCGCCGCTCCGTACTGCTCTCCGTACTGATCGTCTCGGGCATCGCCACCGTCAGCGGCGTGTGGTCCGCGGTGGTGCCCGCCATGGGCCAGCGGCTGGCCCCGCCCGGGATGATGTTCCAGGTCGTGGTCTGCGCGGTCGGCATCATGCTGGTGCTCAACGTGCCGCTGGGGATGCTCGCCGACCGGATCGGCGCGACCAGGTTCCTCGCGGGCGTGACCGTCTTCTTCGCGGTCTTCGGCTCGTACGGCTACCTCAACCTGAGCGGGAACTTCGCCAGCCTGCTGCTCGCCTACGGCAGCGGCGTGGTCTACCTGGTCTCCGTCACCACCGTGCTGCCCAAGCTGCTCTCGGAGATCTTCCCGCCGCAGGTGCGCGTCCTGGGCATGGGCCTGCCGCACGCCGTGACCACCGCAGTGCTCGGCGGCGCGGTCCCGGCGCTGGCCACCTACCTCGCCGACCGCGGCCTCTCCGGCTGGTTCGTCGCCGGGATGCTGGTGATGCTGGTACCGGCCCTGCCGGCCGCCTTCCTCTCCCGCGCCCACGTCCGCACCCTGTCGGCGGCGGTGCCCGGGCACGGCCCGGAGCCGGTCCTCGCGGCCGCGAACTGACCCCGCGCCCCCTGCCGGCCGGAAGGCCGGCGGGGGCGGGGGCCGGCCGTGCAGGGCAGATCAGTCCCCGGACGGCGGGAGGTAGCCCTTCGTGGCCAGGTGGAGGCCGATCTCGTCGTACGCCGCCGGGTCCTCGGGCGTGATCGCCCCGAGGCCGTCCACGTACCGGTTGAACATGCAGAACGCCGCCGCGATCAGCACCGCGTCGTGGATCGCCTCGTCGTCGGCGCCCGCGGCCCGCGCCGCCTCCACGTCCTCGGGGCCGACCGTGCGGGCATCCCCGCGGACCTTCCCGGCGATCCGCAGCAGGGCCCGCAGCCGCTCGTCGACCGGCGCGGTCTCCACGTCCTTCTTGACCGCCTCCACCAGGTCGTAGCCGCCCTCGTGGGTGTGCGCGGCGGCCGCCGAGTGCGAGCCCGTGCAGTACCGGGTGCTGTTGAGGTGCGAGACGTACGCGGCGATCACCTCCCGCTCGCCGACGGTGAGCGGGGACTCCCCGCGCAGCAGCTGCTGGGCGAGCTCGTTCATCTTCAGCCCGGACAGGGGCTTGCTGGCCATCAGGCCACGGATCCCCGGCACCTGGGCTGGTATCGCGATGTGCGGCATGCCGTTCGCTCTCCCTTACGGTCAACTGCGTTACGAGCCAACCTAGTTGTTGAACCAGGGCGTGGTGGTGGGATCCGTCCCGAACTGGGCCAGCATCAGGTCGGCGACCTTCTGCTGGCCGGTGGCGCTGGGGTGGACCCGGTCCGACACCAGGTCCGAGCATTTCCACTCGAGGCCGTCGCTGCGCCCCGGGATGCCGCCCGCCACGCGGTCGGAGCCCAGCCCGTCGGCCCACAGGTACGGGCCCCAGGACAGCCAGGGCGCGACGCCGCCGGGGCCGTACGAGAGCGTGGGGTCCCCGTTGATCTGGTCCTCGATCAGCTTCTTGACGGCGAAGCCCTGCTGGTACGCGCCCGCTTGGCGGACCGGGTTGTAGGTGTAGATGCGGCTGGCCACGTAGCCGACGGCCAGGTTCGGGTAGCCGGTTCGGGCATTGCGCACGATGCCGGCGAGGGCGTTGCGCAGGGTCTGCGCGCCGGCCGGGAAGGCACCGAGGCTGTCGCCGACGAACTGCTCCTTCAGCCACAGCGCCTGCACCTGCGCGGGGGTCACTCCGGCACTGGAGAGCCGGGTTGCGAGCACGGACCAGGTGGTGTCCGACGGGTTGGCCCAGGCGTTCGCGTCCTTGCCGCCCTGTGCGCCGTCGACGAGGACCAGCTTGGGGTTCTTGCCGCCCCACGCGTTGACGGTCGTGATGAACTTCTGGAACTCCTGGGTGGTGTTCGACATGCCGATGGAGATCAGCACGATCTTGCCGTTGACCAGGTCGACCTGTCCCGACGCGTTGCGCGGGAGCACCTGGTTCTGCGCGAGGTCCACACCGGCGGCGTCGTGCGCGGCGGGCCGGGTGTTGCTGCCGTTCGGGTAGAGCCCGCCCGTCTGACCCTGGTAGGTGCCGGTGCCCAGGTCGTTCAGGGGCACCAGGCCGCTGTGGCCGGCGGTGCAGTCGGTGGGCGGCGCGGCCGATGCGGTCGGCTCGGGGACGAGCGTCGCCGCCACGGCGCCGGCGGCCGTCAGCAGGATCGCGAGCATCCGTCGATGGTCGGGCATGGGTCCTCCGTCGGACATCGGGGAAAGGGCGGACGGCGAGGACCGGTCGGGGCCCGCGCCTCGGTGCGCATCGCGCTCGCGCCGCCTGATCCTCGTTCCGCCCGGCCCGCCCGGGCACCTTCTGGATTGCTCGGGGGAGCGCCCGCCACGACTCGCCGAGGTCGGGCCCGGCGGGCCCGGTCCGCACCGGCACCCGGCGCTGCGGACCGCGCGGGCCGGGCGTCGTCGCGAGCGCCGTGGCGGGCCCCGCGCTGCACGCACCCCTTATTGCGTTGCGCACGCCCTACGGGAACCGCACCATGTGCGGGGCAGCGAACGGTGTACGGCACACGGAGGACGGCATGGCGACGGAGCGAGCGGGCGAACTCCCCGCAGCGCCCGGCCCGTTGGCGTCGTTCGCCCGCTTCGTGCTGTGCGGCGGCGGGCTGGGCGCCGCCTCGGGCGCCGCCGTCGCCGCGCTGTCCGGACTGCTGCCCTGGGCCCTGGCCAACGCCCTGGTGACCGTCGCCTCGACGGTCCTCGGCACCGTGCTGCACGCCCGCTACACCTTCGGCGCCGGCCGGCGGCCGGGGCGGCGCGAGCACCTCCAGTCCGCCGGGTCGGCCGCCGCCGCGTACGCCGCGACCAGCGCCGCGATGTCCGTCCTGTTCCTGCTCCGGCCCGCGCCCGGTCTGCTGACCGAGCAGGCCGTCTACCTCTCGGCCTCCGCACTCGCGGGCCTCGGCCGCTTCCTGGTCCTGCGCCTGGTCGTCTTCGCGGCCCGCGTGCCGGCCGCGCCCCTGCCGCCGCCCGTGGTGGTGCGGACCACGGTCGGGCCGGCGGCGGACCACACCGCCGGCCGGAAGCTGCAGGTCCTCGTCGCCGCGTGACCGGCCGTGTCGGCGGCGGCCGGTGTGCTGCGGCGAGCGGTGGGGGTACGGCTCAGCCGAACAGCCCCGCGGTGCGCTCACCGGTGCTGCCGAGGTACTGGTCCACGTAGTTGCCGTTGGCGATCGGGATGGCCGACATGACCTCCTCCGGCAGGTCGAAAGCGTCGACCAGGGTCATCAGGTGCGGGGCGAGGTCGCAGAGCACGGTGTCCACGGTCCGCGGCAGGTCCTGGACGTGCCGGACGGCCATCCGCTCCTCGGCCAGCAGGTCTCCCGTGTGCTCGCGCAGCTGCTGGAGCAGGAAGAGCCGGCACAGGCTCTTGAGCAGGAACCGTGCCGCGGGGTCGGCTGCTCGTTCCGCGGCCTCGATGAACGCGTCCGCCGCTTCGAGGCGGGCGTGGGCCGAGACCATTTCGAGGGCCGGGCCCGAGGTCTCGTTCCAGCGGCCGATCGGGTCGCCGGACGGACCCTGGCGCAGGGCCGCGCGGGCCCGCTTCTGCCACAGGACCACCACCTCGGCGAGGAGGTCGCGCAGGAAGTCCAGGTCCGTCAGCTCCCGGTCCGCTGCCGGGAGGCCGTGGGAATCGCTCAGCTGCACGTCGTGGCCGAAGAGCATCTCGGAGGCGGCCTTCTGCCAGATGACCAGGTTGTCGCCCTCGGCCGTGATGGTCAGCTCGATGTTCGGCTGGAAGTCGGGCAGGCGGTTGACGTGGAACAGCCCCTGCGCACCGCAGCGCTCGCGGCACTCGATGGTGATCTCGCGCGACTGCCAGGTGATCCAGCCCTTGGCAACGGCCACCAGGCGCTCGGCCTCGTCCCGGTCGAGATGCGTGCGGTCGGCCCACCGGTTCACGGCCTTGCGCTGGAGGAAGGTCATCCCGTAGGCGGTGGCGAGGGAGCGCAGCAGCCGCTCGTGGTGGCTGCGGTGCGCGGTCAGGGGCACGCGCTCGCCGGCCTTGGGCCCGCTGACGTGCCGGTGGTGGGCGTAGCGGACGGCGATGGCCAGCGAGGCGCGCGCGCCGCCGAGCGCGGCGGCGCTCATGCAGAGCTTGCCCATGGTCACGCGGCCGATGGAGTGGAGGAAGCGCTTGCGCCGGTTGCCCAGGCTGCTGCTGAGCGAGCCGTCGGGCGCCAGCTGGCCGTGCTCCGCTTCGAGTAAGGCGTCCCGCGGGAGCCACACGTTGTCGAAGGCGGTGAGGCAGTGGTCGACCGGGCTGCCTGCCCGGTCGGGCAGCTTGCGGACGCGGACGCCCGGCAGGTGGCCCATCTCGTCGCTGAGCGGCGTGAGGAAGAGGAACACCCCGTGGTCCTTGCCCTCGACGATCAGGCGGGCGGCGACCACTGCGGTCTTGGGGCCGCCGATCATGCTCGTGTTCGGCATGAACTTCTGCGCGCCGGGGCCGGGGGTGTTCAGGAAGAAACCGCCGCTGACCGGGTCGAGCGTGGCCGTCGTCTGCAGGGCCGCTGCGTCGTTGCCGTGCTCCAGCTCCGTGCACAGAAACGTTCCTGTGCGGTCCAGCGACGTGAACCGGGACAGGTTCCTGCGGTATCCGTCGTGATCGAGGATGCTGCCCAGGAACAGGTTGTAGTGGATGCTCGCGAGGGTGCACACGCCGCTGTCCATGAAACCGGACCACTCGTGCAGGGAGGCCAGCCGACGGGGGTCGGAGGCGAGCGTTTCCGGGTTGTCCACCACGCCGTTGACCATGCGCAGCCGGTCGTAGGACAGGGCCGTGCGCTGCTCCGCGCTCAGGCCGGGACGGTAGGCGAAGCCGGGGGAACCGATGATCCGGCGCCAGGGCTCGTGGACCTTCTCGCGGTCCTCGCCGTCGAAGAGCAGGTGTACCAGTTCGCCGACGGCCGGAACCACGGTTCTGCGCGCGGTCGTGGTCGGGTTGGCGGACGCCTCGTGCGCCCGGATGCTGCTGTCTGTCTCCTTCTGGAACGTGAGCAAGGTCATGCCGCTGGAACCCCCGTGATGGACCCATTAAGTGGCAACGCAGATCCATAAGATACGTACCAACCGGTTTTTATTCAAGGCCCTTCCTGCCCGGCGACCGCACCCCGGGGGTCGTGGGCGGCGGCTCGTGATGGTGATCTCCGAACAGGGCTTTTAGGGGTGTGACGTGCTCACATCTCCTCTGAGCAGGGCGTTCGGGGGAGGTGGCGGTGGTTCCGCTTCGAGGGCCCCAGAAACCGGCAGACCGGTTTTAAATCGAGGAAAAGCGCACCCCACTGTGCGGGTGCTGTTTTCGTCAACCTGGCCCTCATCACCAGTGATTCCACTCTGCAAGGGCATGGCTACAGAATGTGACGGGTGCTAGAATACGAACCTTACGGTTTATTTTTAACGGCCACGGGGGGCAGGGAGGTGTGTTGTGGCGCAGCAGGAGCGGGCTATCAGGACGCGGGAGAAGATCCTCGTTGCGGCAGCGGAGGTGTTCGATGAGGTCGGGTACGACGCGGCGACGATCTCCGAGATCCTGAAGCGGTCCGAGGTCACCAAGGGCGCCCTGTACTTCCACTTCGCCTCCAAGGACGAGCTCGCCCAGGCGGTGCTCGCCAATCAGCTGGCGGCGATGCCGCCGGTGCCGCCCACGGACCTGAGCCTCCAGCAGGGACTGGACGAGGCACTGCTGTTGGCGTACATGCTCGCGCAGGGCGACCCGATGGTGCGAGGGAGTATCCGCCTCACCGTGGAGACCGGTGCCCCGCTGGACGGGCTGGACCGGAGCGTTCCGATGCAGGGGTGGATCGACCACAACATCGAGACGCTGGAGAAGGCCCGCGCGGGCGGGGAGCTGCTGCCCCACGTGGACATTCCCACGACCGCACGGATGTTCGTCGCAGCCTTCACCGGTGTGCAGATTCTGTCTAAGATCATGACCGGGCACGCGGACATCACGCATCGGGTGACCGACATTCAAAGGCACTTGATGACCGCCATCGCGGTGCCCGGTGTTCTCGTGCAGATGGACTTCGCCCCCGACCGGGGAAGGCGGGTGTACGAGGCCGCCGTGGCGCTTCGGGAGACCTTGGAGTCGGCACCCCACTGATGGACCCCGGAGCGTCCGGGGCGGGGGAGGACTGGTCCGTTCCCTCGGTGTGCACGTACTGACTCACGGCACGTGAGACGACAGAACGGAGCACACGGTGGATTCGGGTGCCTGCCCCTATGTGCTGGACGTGATGGGGAGCGATCTCAACGGTGAAGCGGCTCGGCTCCGTGCGCAGGGGCCGGCCGTCGAGGTGGAGATGCCGGGCGGCGTGATCGCCTGGGCCGTGGTGCGCCAGCAGCTGGTCGAACGGCTGCTGGTCGACCCCCGCGTCTCCAAGGACGCCCGGCAGCACTGGCCCGCGTTCATCGAAGGGCGGATCACGGCCGAATGGCCGCTCTACCCGTGGGTGGCGAACGAGAACATGCTCTTCTCCTACGGGGAGAAGCACGCCCGGCTGCGGCGGCTGGTCGCCCCGGTGTTCACGGCCCGCCGCACCCAGGGCCTGCGGACCCGCATCGAGGGCATCAGCGCCGCGTACCTCGACGAACTGGCGGCCGGCGCCCCCGGCGAGGTGGTGGACCTGCGCGCGCAGTACGCCGAGCAGCTCCCCGTGCGGGTGATCTGCGCCCTCCTCGACGTCGAACAGGGCGCCGCCACGGACGAGTTGTACGGCGCCATACGCATGGTGTTCAGCACCACGGTGAGCGGCGAGGAGATGGAAGCGGCGCGGATGCTCGCCTACCGGCTGCTGTCGGAGCTCGCAGCCGCCAAGCGGGCCCGCCCCGGCGACGACCTGATCTCCGCACTGGTGGCGGTCCACGACGACGGCGACGGGCTGACCGAGGAGGAGCTCCTCGGCACGCTGTTCCTGTTGTTCGGCGGTGCACAGGAAACGGTGTGCACGCTCATCGCCAACGCCGCGGCGGCCCTGCTCGCCGATCCCGCGCAGCTGGAGCACGTCCGGGCCGGGCGGGCCACGTGGGAGGACGTCGTCTTCGAGACGATGCGGGCGCACACCCCCGGTGCCTACGCGCCGATGCGCTTCGCCGTCGAGGACATCGACCTGGAAGGCGTCCTCATCAAGAAGGGCGACCCCATCCTCGTCAACTTCGCCGCTCCCGGTGTCGATCCGGACCGCCACGGGCCCGACGCCGAACGGTTCGACGTACTGCGCGGGGACCGCGACATCCTGGGCTTCGGGCACGGCACCCACCACTGCCCCGGGGCCCCGCTGGCCGTGCTGGAGGCGAGCATCGCCCTCTCGGCGCTCTTCGAGCGGTTCCCGGACATGGCTCTCGCGAAGCCCGTGGACGAGCTGCAGCCCATGCCGACGTTCCTCATCAACGGCTACGGAAACGTTCCGGCGGTGCTGCGCCCCGTGTGAGCCGGCGCCCGGCGGGCGTACGGCGGGAGTGCCCGAGGGCCCCGCGGCTGCGGCCGCGGGGCCCTTCCGCGTGCGCGCACGGAGTCGGCCCTGCGCGGCGCCTGCGCGACGCCGGATCGTTCCACCCGGCCTTGAGCCGTCCGCGAGGGAGGTTGCCCATGATCGCCGTGTCGCGTGCGTGTGGATGCCGCCGCGGCCGGAGCCGGGCCGTCCCGTAAGCACGGCAGCAGCACCCGCAGTACGGAGCCCCCATGGCGAGACAGGAACGCGCGGTGCGTACGCGCAGTGCGCTGATCGCGGCGGCGGCCGAGACCTTCCACCGGGAGGGCGTGGTGGTGGCCTCGCTCGCCACCATCAGCGCCCGGGCCGGGGTGAGCAGCGGCGCACTGCACTTCCACTTCGCCAGCAAGACCGAACTCGCCGAGGCGGTGGAGCGGGAGGCCGCCCGCCGCCTGGGGCGGATCGTGGCGGACGATCCCCGGCAGCCGCCGGGCGACGCCCTGCAGCGGCTGATCGACGCCACCCACGCCCTCGTGCGCGCTCTCGACGAGGACATCGTCCTGCGGGTCGGTTTCGGACTGTGCGGGGCACAGCGGCGCGAGGCCGCACAGCGCGACCTGTGCACCGACTGGCGGGAGTGGATACGGGGCGTCCTCGCCCGGGCCGAAGCCCGGGGCGTGCTCGTGGGCGGGGTCCGTGCGGACGAGGTGGCCGACCTCGTGGTGGCGGCCACGGTCGGTCTCGAAGTCCTCGGCCGTCAGGACGAGCGGTGGCTCTCGCCCCCTGTCCTGACCCGCTTCTGGGCACTGGTGCTGCCGGGAATCGCGACGCCGGCGGCCTGCGCCGCGCTGCTGCCGGGCGGCACCGCGGGCGCGGGGCGCTGACGGCGGTCCGCCGTCGGCTTTCACACCAGGTCGTCGCGGGTGACGGAGCGGTGCCGCAGGACCCATCCGTGCGACCCGTCCGCCTCCGCGGCGCGGACCAGCACGTCCTCCAGGACGCGGACGTGCAGTCCCTTCTGGCCGCCGCCGCGCGGAGCCGTGTAGACCAGCGCGCTGCACTTGGTGAGCACCGTGCCGTCGGGCTGCGGTCGTGCGTCGAGCATGCCGATCCAGTGCCGCGGGGCCTCGCCCGGGGCGTCGCCGGAGCCGGCGGAGTGCTGCGCCTCCTCTGCGTCGAAGAGCCGCATCTGGTGGTCGTAGAACCGCTGGACCTCCGCGTACAGCGCGGCGAATGCCGGGTCCGGTGCCGCGGACCGGGTACGGCCGAGCGTCTCGATGGTCATCTGGCCTGCCCTCCTCCTCCATGGCCTGTCCCATGGACATGGACAGTCTCTGCGGCTCCGATCGAGCCTCCTTCGAACCCACCTCAAGCGGCCGCGGCCTACGTTGGAACGCGCCGCGACGACGCGGACGCCAGGCGAGTCCGAAGGAGAGCGAGCGATGGCGACCGGCACGTACGCGTACCTCCCACTCGACGGGCCGGAGCCCGAACCCCTGCCCGACCCCGCGCACCCGGCCGAACTGCTCTCCCGGGCCTGGGAGGAGGCCGTCGGCATGACGGGCGGCGGCGAGCCGTCCGGCGCGGACGCGCACCACCCGCCGGGGGACGTCTCGGCCGCCGCGCTGCGCGCCCACGGCGCCCTGTGCGCGGGCCTGGGCCGCGGAGTGCCGGTCACCGCGCTCGGCGACCGCCCCGCCGTACGGGACCTGGCCACCTTCCTCGCCGTGTACGCCGCGGCCGACCGGCAGCACCCGGCCGCCACCGGAGCGGCCCGGACATGCCGAAGCCGCCCGCGGCCGGGGGCCTGACGGGCGGCGTACGGACTGTCCTCCGCCGTGGGGGACGGGCTGCGGGGAAAGGGCCTAAGAGGCCCAGGAGCCCGGCGCGATGAAGGACGGCCGGGGGCGCCGGGGCAGCTTGTACACCCGGGCCCTCGTCTGTGAGGCCTGCGCCTCGTGCTGGAGCCGGAGCCGGGCGCCGAAGAGCACGGCCAGGGCCGCGACTTCCTCCGCCGTCGGGTTTCCGCGGGTGATGAGGATCCTCTCCGTTGCTCTTCCCTCGACGCTGCTCATACCGGCCCTTTCGACGCAGAGGCACCGGTCCGGCCGGTGTCGCCACGTCGAGCATCGGACGAGCCGCTACAGCCACGCTCGAATCCCGCCGGAGAACCGCACGGGGCCGGGGCATGCCTGTGCCCCGCTGCCTGGGCGTGGGTGGCCGGGCAGCGGGGCAAGAGGAGCGGCCTGCATCCGGACGGGGGAACCGGTGGCCTGCCGCAGGAACAACTCTCCTACGGGGACCTCGGATGCGCCTGGAGCGACGGCGCAGCACCGGTGGTGCCGCCGGCCGTCAGCCCTGGTCGAGGAGGCCCGCCACCATCGTCAGGAAGCCCTCGTCGAGCATCGTGGAGGCCATGGTGTCGCGCGAGGTGTTCAGGCCCGTGTCGTGGCAGGCGATGCTGATCAGGTACCGGTCGAGCACCGGGTACGTGCCGAACGCCCACTCGCCGCGCGCAGCGGGGCTGCCGTCCGGGGCGAGCAGCCCCGCGCTGCGCCCGCTGCCGGTGGCGAAGCCGAACTCGGAGAAGCCCAGCCGCAGTCCCTGGCCGAGCGCCTTGGTGTAGGCCTCCTTCAGGGTCCACAGCCGCAGCATCGCCGCGGGCTGCTCCGCCTCGGGCAGCGCCGCGAGTTCGGCCTTCTCCGCAGCCGTGCACACCTGGTCCTGCAACAGCTGGAAGGAGAGCTTGCGGCCGGCGGGCTCGGTGTCGACGCCGATCCTGCCGGTGCGGCTGACGCCCACCGCGATCAGCTCGTCGGTGTGGGTCAGGCTGATGTCGATCTGGTCGAAGCCGCGCAGGTACGGACGGCCGCCGATCTTGTACGCGAGGTCCAGGTCGGCGGGGTCGGTGCCGAGCGCCGCCGCCGCCGTGTACTTGACCGCCAGCCGGGACGCGACGAAGCGGTAGCGGATCGTCGGGTCGGTGGTCTGCCGGTACCGCAGCCAGTCCCGGCCGAGCAGCGGGCGCAGCGAGGGCTCCGCGAGCGCCGCGGTGAGCCACTCGCCCCACGTGGTGAACACCGAGGCGTTCCCGCGCAGGAGCATGCCCTCCTCCACCTCCTTCCACGGCCCGGCGGGCCCGGTGACGTGGACCGGCGTGGTGATGCGCGGCGCGTCGTCGGTCATCGCGCTGTCCTCCCCTGGTGCTGGATGTGCCGGCTGTGCTGTGTACGGGGTGCGCGCAGTGCGGAGGTGCGGTGGTGCAGCGGGTGCCGGGCCGGTGCGCGGCGGCTGGGTCACTGCGCGAGTTCCGTCGCGTCGAGGTCGCAGCTGCGGCCCGACCGGTAGCGGCGCATCAGCTCCTCGAGCACCTGCTCCAGGCAGCCGTCGGGGAGTTCGGGCACCGGGATGCCGAGCCGGCCGCCGATCCGGGAGAGGGCGAGGACAGCCCAGGCGGGCGCGGCCAGGAAGGGATCGCTGCCGTCCTGCCCCTCCCAGGTGCCGAGGACCGCGGCGGCCGCGAGGATCAGGGCGTAGCGGTCGCTGAGCACGCACAGGGCGGGGTCGGCCAGGGTGGCCGGGGTGCCGTGGGCGGGAATGGCCAGGCAGCGCTCGCGCAGGGCGCGCAGTTCGCCGACGAAGCCTTCGGCGAGGTCGGCGAGGAAGGCCAGCTGGCCCCCGACCCCGCGTACCTCGGCCAGCCGCGCGGCGGACTCGACGAGCGATGCGGCGAGGAAGTCGCCGCCGTCGGCGATGCCGAGCAGCCGGTAGTCGAGAGCGGGCACGGCGGCCCCGGTGCGGAACAGCTCGGCCGGCGGCTCCTGCTCGCGGAACCACGCCCGTTCGGCGAGGGTGCGCAGCTGGGGGACGATCACGGACTGGCAGGAGGCGGTGCCCGCGTGCCCGAGACCGGCGACGGGCAGATCGCGCGACAGCTTCTCGAGGGCGCCGTACTCGGGCGTGCCGCGCTGGTAGCCGCGGGAGCCGAGGACGGAGGCGAGCTCTTCGAGGTTCTCCCGCAGGAGGTCGGGCACCACGTACTTGACGGCGGCCGCGAGCACATGGGTGCGGTCCGGCAGCAGGCTCAGGGCGCGCAGGGCGACGGTGGCCATGCTGTCGCAGGCGAGCATGTCGGCGAAGACCCCGGCGAGCGGCTTGTGCCAGCGGCGGGCCAGGGGACGGCTGCGGCCGGTGGTGGCGGCGCGCACGGCCGAGTGCAGGACGGTGTCGACGGCGGCGACGGCCGTCGACGCGATGACGCAGCGGTTGACCTGGTACGTGCGCAGGGCGAGGGCCAGTCCCTCGCCGGGGCGGCCGACGAGCGCATCGCCGGGGACGGCGCAGTCGGTGAACTCGAGCCCGGAGAACAGGTTGCCGCGCATGCCGGTGGTGGGGACCCGGGGCAGGTGGCCGACGCCGTGCCGCAGTTCCGCAGGGTCCACGAGCAGTACGGAGTGGCTGTACGGCGTGCGGGCCTGGTCGGTGCGCGCGTAGACGACGTACGCCTGGGAGCGGGCGGCGTTGATGATGACGTCCTTGCGGCCGTTGAGCTCGTAGCCGCCGCCCGGTGCGGCGCCGGCGGTGAACTCGTCGCGCAGGATGTCGTTCGCGTGCGCCATCTCGTGGTGGACGATCGAAGCGCGGCCGCCGCCGAGCAGCAGGTCGGCGGTGAACCGGCGCTGCGCCGGCGTGCCCGCCGCCCAGACCGCGGAGGTGGCGAAGAGCGAGGTGATGCCGAAGCCGAAGCCGAGGGCCAGGTCCCGGCGGAAGACCGGGCGCAGCACCTTGGCCAGGTGGTCGGCGCGGGTGAGCCGGCCGCCGTACTCGGCGGGCACGAACTCCGCCCCGAGCCCGGCCTCGGTGAGCAGCTGCTCGGTGGCCTCCGGCGGCCGGCGCTGCTCGTCGGCGGCGAAGAGGGCGCCGAGGCCGTGGGGGTTGGCGGGGTCGTACGGATCGCCGAGCTGTGCCTCCAGCCGGGCGGCGCGGCGCAGCGGGGCGAGGGCCTCGGCGGGTCGGGTGGCGGAGGTCGCGTGGATCTCGGTGGTGACCATGGTCGCGGGATCAGCTCCTTCGTCGCGGGACTCGCCGTTGCTGGTGGTCCGGGGCTGGTCCGTCCGTGTGCAGGTGGGTCCAGATTCACGGGAACCGCTCGACAGCCGCTCGAGCCCTCCTACAGCCGTGCACGGGGGTTGCCGGAGGCGCCGTATCCGGCCTCGGCGGGGGCACGTTCAGCCCCGCCGGCGTTTGAGGCGCGGGTCCGGGCGGAGCCCGGTGCCCGGCGGAGCCGGGTTGTTCTTGGGGCTCCGCCCCAAACCCCGCCCCTCAAACGCCGGCGCGGCTGGAGGTGCCCCGGGTACCGGCGAGGCTGGTTCCGCCTCAAACGTCGGCGGGCTGGAAGCGCCTGGGCGCCGGCGGGGCCGGAGGGGTGCGGGAGGGGGCCCCGGGGTCAGGCGGACTGCTCGGCCGCGGCCGCAAGCGTGCGCGCGAGGTCCCGCACCGAGGCGGAACTCCCGTCCGCGGTACCCGCGATGGCCACGAGCGGCGGCAGCCAGCCGTGGGCGGCGATGCGCTGCGCCACGTCGTAGGCGACGCTCCCGCCCCCGGAGAAGCAGCCGAGGAGCAGCGGTTCGCCGGCCGCGAGCGCGGGGCGCACCGCGGCCAGACACGACGCCGTGTCGGCCGGGGCGGTGACCGTGGTGAGCGCCTCCGGGCCCGGATAGGCCTCGGCGAGCGCGTCGTAGCAGGCCTCGGGCGCGGTCGGCGGCGGTACGAGCAGGATCGTGCCGGCGCCGGGCCGCGCGGCCGCGCGCAGCGTGCGCAGACCGCCGTCGTGCGCGACCGGACCGGCCGCGACCGGACCGGGCACCGGCACGTCCGCCAGGGTCTGCAGGATCTCGCCGACCCGGGTCGTGCCGTCCTCGGCGAGCACCGGGAAGGCGCGCAGCAGCTGCGCGGTCTGCGCGAGCACCGCGGCCGCCTCGGGGTCCGCGATCCGGGCCCGGTCGTTGACCGCCGTCAGCAGCAGGGCGCCGTCCGCGTCGTGGTGCGCGCTGATGGCGATGGGCTGGGGCGTGTGCGGGCCCACGGCCTGCGGAAGGTCCACCCGCACGCCCTCGGCGTCGAGTTCGCTCCACAGCGGGTCCCGGCCGTCCGGGACGGGCGGCGGGCCCTGCGGGGCCTCGAACGCGACGAGCGAGTCCGTGAGGTCGCCGGGCAGGACGCGCCCGCTCCACTGGCCGACCTGGCCCGCCGAGACCCATTCGTACGCCGCCGCCTCCAGGGCCCGGTCGCGCAGATCGGCCAGCAGGCGCCCCACCGGCGCCCCGGGGTCCACGTCGACGTGCAGGGGAAGATCGTTGCGCAGGGGGGCCGGGACGCCGGCGGCGCCCTCCAGGGCGATGCCGCGGCCGGAGACGGCCATGGCGAACGCCACGGGCGCCGGGCCCGGTCCGCCGGCCCGGTACAGCAGCAGCGCCCAGGCCGCGTGCAGCGCCGTGCTCTCGGCAGCGCCGAGACGGGCGGCCCACCGGCGCAGCCGGGCGGCCTCGTCCGGGGTCAGCCGCTGGCGCGCGAGCCCGTGGCCCCACCGGGCCCCGCCGCCCGCCGGCAGCCCGGCCGCGGCCGGGCCGGGCACGGTGCGGGAGCCGGCCGGGGGCACGGCGTCGGACCAGAAAGCGCGCGGCGGGGCGAGGTCCCGGCCCGCCAGCCAGCGCAGGTGGTCGCGCACGTCGGGGCGGCGTTCGCCGCCCGTGGTACGCCCCTCGGCCAGGTAGGCACGGTAGAAGGCGCGCAGCAGCAGGCGCACGCTCCAGCCGTCGAGCATGGCGTGGTGGTACGTCAGGAGGATCCGCGTCGGCCCGGCGGGCCCGGACTGCTCGTCCAGGAGCGCGATGCGCAGCAGCGCGGGCCGGTGCAGGTCGAAGGCGCGCAGCCGCTCGCTCACCAGCAGGGAGTGCCAGTCGACGGATCCGTGCCGGTGCCGGACGAGCTGCGGCGAGGCCTGCCGGTGCACGTCGACCCGCGGGGCGGTACCGGTCCCGTCGGTCCGGGCGCGGTCGGCGAACGCGGCCCGCAGCACCGGCTCCTGGGCGAAGACGCTCTCCCAGGCGGCGTGGAACCGCTCGGTGTCCAGCGGCCCGTACCAGCGCCAGTGCAGCTGCTCGACGTGCAGGCCGGCGCCCGGCCTGCCGGTCAGGACGTCGAGCAGCACGTCGCGCTGGCGCGCACTCGCGGGGAGCCCGCCCGCGGGGTACCCGGCCGGGCCGGGGAAGGAGGCGGCGGCGTCCTGCCCGCCGGTGTCCCCCGGGCCCGCGCTCTCCCACGCGGTCCCGGGCTCCCGGCGCCGCGCGGGTGCCGGGTGCGGCACGGCTCCCGGCGTCGTCAGCAGGTCCGCCACCGTGCCCGCCGGGGAGTGCTCCAGGGGCAGGTGCAGGGTGTGGTGCGTCGCCGTGTGCCGGCGCAGGGTGGGCGTGCCCGAGGGCAGCGCGGCGAGGGCCGCGGCGAGGGCGTCCCGGTCGAGGGGGCCGCGCAGGTCCAGTGCCGGGGCGGAGCCGGGCGCGATGACCACGGTCATGGCGACGCTCATCCACTCCTCCTCGTCCTCGTCTCGGCGTCACGCCGGGCGGCGTCACACTTCAAAGGGGTCGAGTATGCGGCGGGCTCCCACGTTTCGCTGATGCCCCGCTGATACCCCGGCGGAGTCCCGCCGGAGCGCGTGCGCGGGCCGGGGGCGGGCCCCGCGCCTACAGGGTCCGGATGGCGGTCTCCGCGTACTGCTTGGCGAGGTTGAGGGTGGCGGTGCTGTTGCGGCCGAGCGCCTCGCGCACGTACGTCCGGGCCCGGACGAGGTCGGCGCCGGGGCCCAGGACCCGCTCGACGGCCTCCTCCCGCAGCAGCACGCTGTGCTGGGAGATCGCGGTGACCCCGGTCTCGTCGGGGATCAGGGACCACTCGCCGGTGTGCGCGGTCATCAGGGCCGGGGTCGCCGTCTGCTTGTAGACGATGCGGCCCGCGTGCGGGAAGCACACCCGGACGGACTCCGTGGTGTGCACCGCGCCGTCGGACGTCACGGTGTCCATGCTCAGCAGCTGGATGCCGGGATCGTTCTCGGTGACGGCGACGCGGGAGACGTGCGGGACGCGCTCCGGCCAGTCGGCGACCCCGTACAGGAACTGGTAGACCAGGTCGGCCGGCCCGTTGATGCGCACGGAGTCCTCGAACGACAGCAGCAGGCCGTCGAGCCGCGTCCAGTGCTCCGCGGCCTCCTTCAGCTGCGCCAGCTCGGCCCGGCTGTTGGTGTCCGTGGCCGCCCTGGTCCACTCGACGTCCGCCGGCCGGTCGCCGGCGACCGCGAAGTCGTGGAGCAGCGTCAGCCGCGAGCGGCCGGTTCCCCGCGGCTCCACGATCCAGCTGCCGCTCATCGCGACGACGGGGGCGGCGGGGACCTCCTGGTGGAAGTCGATCCGCAGCCCCGGCGCGTCGAGGGTGCGGCTCGAGAGCCAGGACTGGACGGTGCCGTTCGCGGTGACCCACATGTGGAACCGGTCCCGGAACCCGTCGAAGTCGAGCCGCTCGACATGGACGCTCGGCGGGAGGAAGAGCGGCCACTGCGTCGTGTCCGCGATCAGCCCGTAGACCACGCCCGCCGGCGCGCTCACATCCACGGCATACGACGTCCGGTGCACCTGCTGGACAGACATCGCCACATCCCTTCCTCAAACCTGGTCCAGAGTCTGTCCGCGACCGCCCGAGCCCCGCTCGAGACGGCCTGGAGCGTCAGCGCGCGAGCGCCGACTCCGCGTGCTGCTTGGCGTACGTCATGGTCGCGGTGCTGTTGCGGCCCAGCGCCTCGCGGACGTACCGGCGGGCCGCCGCGAGGTCGGCCGAGGGGCCCAGCACCTGTGTGACGGCCTCCTCGCGGAGCACGACGCTGTGCCGCGAGGTGACCGTCGAGCCGTACGCGCCGCCGCTGACGGTCCACACGCCGGTGTGCGCCGACATCAGCGCCGGGGTGCGGGTCTGCTTGTAGACGATGCGGCCGGCCGCCGGGAAGCACACCCGCACCGATTCGGTGGTGTGCTCGGAGCCGTCGGCGGTGAGCGTGTCCATGGCCATGACCTGGACGCCGGGCAGGTCCTCGGTGAGCACCAGCCGCGAGACGTGCGGCAGCAGCTCGGGCCACTGATCGGCCCGCTCCAGGAACGCGTAGACCAGCTCCGGCGGGGCGTCCACGCCGACGCGGTCCTCGAAGGACATCACGAGCTCGTCGAGCCTGCCCCAGCGCTCGCCCAGCTTCGCCAGGTTCGCCAGCTCCGCACGGCTGTTGGTGTCGGTGGCCCGCTCGACCCACTCGACGTCCTCCGCCCGGTCGCCCGCGACCGAGAAGTCGTGCAGCAGCGTCAGCTTCGAGCGGTCGCCGCCCAGCGGCTCGACGATCCAGGCGCCGCCCATCGCCGACAGCGGGGCCGCGGGGATCTCCTGCCGGAAGTCGATGCGCCGCGCGGACGCGTCGAGCACGCGGCGCGAGGTCCAGGACTTGACCCGGCCGTTCGCCGTCGCCCACATCCGCAGCCGCTCCTGCACGCCGTCGAACGCCAGGCGCTCCACGTGCACGTTGGGCGGGAAGTACAGCGGCCACTGCACGGCGTCCGCGAGCATTCCGTAGACCACGCCCGCGGGGGCGGCCACCTCGGTCTCGTGCACGGTGCGGTGCACCCGCTCGGCCGCCATCAGAAGTTCCCCAGTCCGCCGCAGACGTTCAGCGCCTGCGCGGTCACGGACGCGGCGAGGTCCGTGGTCAGGTAGCCGACCATGGCCGCCACCTCCTCCGGGGTCGCGTAGCGCCCCAGCGGGATCTTCGCCTCGAACTGCTCCTGCACGTCCTCGGTCGTCGTGTCCCAGGCCGCCGCGTAGCCGGCCCGCACGCGCTGTGCCATCGGCGTCTCCACGTAGCCGGGGCACACGGCGTTGACCGTGACCCCGGTCGGCGCCAGCTCCTTGCCGAGGGCCTTGGTGAAGCCGACGACGGCGTGCTTGGACGCCGAGTACGGAGCGCCCAGCAGGACGCCCTGCTTGCCCGCCGTGGAGGCGATGTTGATGATGCGGCCCGACGGGGCCCCGGCCAGACCGCCGTGCTTGAGCACCTCCCGGGTCAGCAGGAAGACGCTGTTCAGATTGGTGTCGATGACGTCGTACCAGAGCTCGTCGCTGATGTCCGCGGTCGGACCGCCGCCGCTGCGGCCGGCGTTGTTGACCAGGACGGAGACCGGGCCGAACTCCGCGACGGCGGCGGCCACCAGCTCCGCGACCGCCTCGCGGGAGCGGACGTCGGCGGCGGTGCCCGAGACCTCCAGGCCCTCGGCGCGCAGCTCCTCGACGGTCTGCTTGACGTTCTCCGGGGTCCGCGCGCACAGGAACACCCGGTACCCGCGCCGGGCCAGGTCCCGTACGACCGCCAGGCCGATGCCGCTCGTGCCGCCGGTGACCAGGGCGACCGGCTTCCCCGGCGCTGCCGGCTGCGGTGTGGGCGGTGTGGTCATCTCGTTCCCTCCAAGACCCGTGCTGAGGTCTCCACCGTGTCCGGGAGCTCTGGAGACGCGGTGGAAGCCGGGTCGAGGACCGGTGCGAAGCGGGAAACCGGCCGCGGGACCGTGCGGGCGGGCTTGACCGCGTCCCGCAGCACGTCCGGCAGGGAGGCGGCCGTACCCAGCGGTGCCAGGGCGCGCGCCAGCCCGCGCCGGGTCAGCTCCGGGCCGCCCGCGGCGATGTAGCCGTCGGGCCGGATCAGGACCCAGCCGCCCGGCCCGAGGCCCAGCGAGCGCCGCAGCAGCCCGTTGGGGTCGGCCAGCGGCCGGGGCCCGCCGCCGGTGCCGGTGCCGGCAGCGGCGGCGCCGGTGTTGATGACCGTCCGCACCGACAGCCACGAGCCGTGCGCGGCCGCGGCGGCCGCCGCGACACGTGCCGCCTCGGCCGGTCCGCCCGCCGCCCACACCAGGGACCAGCGGATGTCGCGCAGTTCGCCGCGCAGCTCCTCGGAGCCGGGGTCGTCCGGGTGCCGGCCGGCCGCGGCGGCGGCACGCGAGCCCGCGGGCACCGTCATCAGCGGGTCGGCCGTGGTCAGCGGGCTCTCGGGATACGAGAGCAGCAGCCCGGACATGCCGCCGAGCACCTTGCGCTGGATGGCCCGGCGCAGCGGCCCGATGTTGCGCACGAAGGTGAAGGCGACCGGCAGCCCCACACCGGCCATGGTGTTCTTGAACTGCACCAGGAACGTCGCCTTGCGGACCGAGCCCAGCAGCTTCTTGCCGATGGGGACGCGCTCCTGCCCGTACGTGGCGAGCAGCTCCCGGCCCGCCTGCCCGCGGGCGGTCATGGCCAGCTTCCAGGCGAGGTTGTAGGCCTCCTGGATGCCGGTGTTCATGCCCTGCCCGGAGGCGGGGCTGTGCACGTGGGCGGCGTCGCCCGCCACGAAGCAGCGGCCCTCGTGCATGCGCGGCACCATGCGCTGCTGGAAGGTGAAGACCGAGGTCCAGTCGGGCTCGGCGACCTGCACCGGGCGGCCGAGCCCGGTGCTGAGCTTCTCCGAGAAGCGCTTCGCGGCCTCGGCCGGGCTCTCCGAGCGGCCCGCGGGCGCGGTGTCGAGCAGCCGCCAGTACCCCTCCTGCCGGTACGGGACCATCATCATCGCCTGGCTGCCGGTGTGGGCCCAGTAGATGGTGTCGGGCGGCAGGTCGAGGGAGACGGCCGCATCGGCCAGCGCCCAGGTCTCGCTGGACTCGCCGATCAGCGGGAGCCCGAGCTGCTTGCGCACCGTGCTGTGGCCGCCGTCGCAGCCGACCAGCCACGGCACCTCGTACTCCTCGGTGGAGCCGTCGGCGTGCTCGAGGCGGGCGCGGACCGCGTGCCGGTCCTGCTCGAGAGAGGTCAGCCGCACGCCCCACTCGACGGTGACGCCGAGCCGGGCCACGGCCTCGCGGAGCACCTCCTCCGTCTCGGTCTGCCCGATGACGACGGTGAACGGGAACCGGGTCGGCATCGAGCGGTAGTCCGCCTCGAGCCGGACCAGGCGGCGGCCGCGCGCGAACATCGTGAAGGCCCGGTTCCTGCGCCCCCGGGCGAGCACCCCGTCCACGACGCCCATCTGGTCGAACGTCTCCAGCGTCCGCGGGTGGACGGCCACCGCGCGGCTGGTGGGCGCCGGGCCCGGGGCGCCGTCCACGACGCGTACGCGCAGTCCTCGGCGGGCCAGTTCGTGGGCGGCGGTCAGGCCCACGGGGCCCGCCCCCACCACGAGGACCCGGGGGGCCCCGGCCGTCGGGAAGGTGTCGGCGTTCGTCGCCACAGTCGTCGCTCCTTGGGTCGTACGGAATGAAGTGCGCGGGGGGTGCGGACGCGGCGGGGTCACGCCGCGTCCGCCTCCGCCGCGGCCCGGCTGCGCAGGCTGTGGCGCAGGTTGCGCCGCTCGGGCTTGCCGACGTGGTTGCGCGGCACGGCGTCGATCACTTCGACGCGGCGGATCTGCTCGAACCAGTTCAGGCGCACGTTGGCGTGCTCCACGACGGAGTCGATGACGTCGAGGAGGCCGGGCGCGGTCGGGTCGCGCAGCACGATGCCGGCCCAGACGACCTCGCCGTGCACCGGGTCGGGCCAGCCCGCCACGATGCACTCGGCGACGCGCGGGTCGCCGCCGAGGACCCGCTCGACGGCACTCGGCGAGACGAGCTCGTTGTCGTACTTGAACACGTCGCCGAGCCGGTCCACCAGGAACAGTTCGCCGTCCTCGTTGCGGTAGCCGACGTCCCCCGTGGAGAACCAGCCGTCCTCGTCGACCGGCGAGGGCGCACTGTCGTCGAGGTAGCCGGCCATCACCTGCGGCCCGCGGACCTGGACCTCGCCGGTGGCGTACACGTCGAGCGGAGTGCGCGTGCCGACGCCGACGATGCGGCATTCCGTACCCGGTACGGCGGGGCCCACGGAGCCGCTCTTCGGGTGGCGCCGGTCCTGGCAGTGGGAGAGCGGGGAGAGTTCGGCCAGCCCGTAGCCCTGGATCACCGGCACGCCCAGGCTCTCGCGCAGGACGCGGGCCGCGGTGGGGGACAGGGCGGTGCCTCCGGACAGCACGGCCGTCAGGTGGCGCCCGGCCGGGAAGCCGTCGGTGAGCCGCTCGTCGCGGGCCAGCGCGTGCAGGCGGGCGGGCAGCCCGTAGTAGTGGGTGGCTTCCGTCTGCGCGGCGACGGCGAGGGAGGCGACCGGGTCGGGGCCGGTGCACAGCACCTGGCAGGCGCCCGCGTAGATCCCCGAGTTGAGGTGCATGGTGTGGTAGAGCGGCAGGTGGTTGACGGTGACCGAGTCGCTGCCGAGGTCGTGCGCGGCGGCGGTCTGGGCGGCGTTCGCCACCAGGTTGCGGTGGGTGAGCCGGACGCCCTTGGGGCGGCCCGTGGTGCCGGTGGTGAACTGGATGCACGCGTCGCCGTCGAGGTCGACGGCTCCCGGCAGGCACGCCCGCTCCGGCGCCGAGTCCAGGGCCGCGGCCAGCGGCACGGCGTCGCCGGGGACGATCCCGTCGGGCGCGTCCGTCACCACGACGGAGCGCAGGTCCGGCAGCCGGTCGCCGAGCTTGATCAGCAGCTCGGCCGTGGCGGACGGCACGAACGCCACTTCCACGGCGGCCGTCCGCAGGACGTGGAACAGGCCCGCCTCCTTGATCAGCGGGTTGACCAGCACGACCGTGTTCCCGCTGCGCACGGTGCCGTAGTAGACGGCCGCGAAGACGGGGTCGAGGACGTTGGCGACGCCGATCCGCGCGCCGCGCCGGCCGCTCGTGTGCTCCAGGTAGGAGGCGACGCGGTCGGCCTGCCCGTCCAGTTCCGCGAAGGTCACCGTGGTCTTGGTGCCGGCCCTGTTCACGGTCCGGATCGCCCGGCCCGCGGGGTCGCGGACCGCCGCCCGCCGCAGCAGGCCGTCCAGCGGGAGTTCCGGGTACGCGAATTTCGGCATCGTGCTGTCCTCCAGGCTCCCGGGGGGCGGCCCGCGGCTGCGGCGGAAACCCAGCCTCGGCAGGGGCGCTTGAGGAAGCCTCGAAGGGTGCTCGATCTGCACCGCAGAGGCTGGGGGAAACCGAACGAACGGAGTCCGCGATGACCGCGACGATCGCCACCGAAGCGTCCCCCCGCCCGTCCCAGGAGCGGGAGCCCGGCCTGGTGTACGCGGAGGTCCAGCAGTTCTACTCCCGGCAGATGCAGCTCTTCGACTCCTTCGAGGCCGAGCCGTGGGCGCGGACGTTCACCGAGGACGCCGTCTTCGACGTACCCACGCTGCCCGCGCCGGTGGTCGGCCGCGCCGCCCTCGCCGCGAACGTCCGGCGCAACGCCGGACTGCAGGCCGCCGGCGGCGAACAGATGCGGCACTGGCTCGGCATGCTCGACGTACAGCCCCGGCCGGACGGCTCGCTGCACACCCGCAGCTACGCACTGGTCTACCTGACTCCGCGCGGCGGCGAGTCGAAGGTGCACCGCGTCTGCGTGATGGAGGACGAGCTGGTCCGCACGTCCGACGGCTGGCAGGTCTCCCACCGCCTGGTCACCCGCGACGACCTCGCGTGACGCCCCGGCCGGACACCGCCCGGCCCTGCGCGGCCTCCGACCGGTGCACGGCGGACGCCGCCGGGGAGCGCTGCTCCTGATAGGCCGCGAGCCGCCGGGCGGTGGGCTGCCCCGCGTGCAGCGCGGCGACGAGTACGGGGTGCAGCGCGGTGGCGTCCTGCAGGGCCAGGCTGATGCCCTGGGCCCCGACCGGCCCGTGCGTGTGCGCGCTGTCGCCGAGCAGCACGAGCCCGTCGCGCACCCACTCCCGGGCGTGCGAGGCGAACACGCCGAGCACGCGCACGTCGGCCGCCGGGGTGAGCTGGGCGTGCAGCAGATCGGCGTACTGCGGCAGGACCCCGGCCAGATCCCGCCGGATGTCCTCGATCCCGCGCCCGGTGGCACGGGCCCGGCCCGGCGGCAGGGTCCAGGCCACCCGGACCCGGTCGGGGTGCGTGTCGTGGACCAGGACGGCACCGGCCGGACCGCGGTGCACGCGTACCCGCCCGGTGGCCCGGCGCGGTGCGCGCAGCGAGAACCACACCACGTCGTGGGCGGAGGACGCGCAGCGCCCCGCGTCGATGCCCGCGAGGGCACGGGTCCGGGAGAACCGGCCGTCGGCGCCGACGACCACCGCGGCCCGCACGGTGACCGGCACCCGGCCGGGGCCGAGCACCACGGCTCCCTCGCACCGGCCGCCGGGACGCCGCTCCAGCAGCGCGGCGATCCGGTGCCCCTCGAGCGGGGTGAAGCCGGGCAGCCCCCGGCAGGCGGCGAGGAGTTCCTGCAGCACGTGCCGCTGCGGCACGGCGAGGAGGTGGTCGTACGGGGCGGGCAGGCGGCCGTAGTCGATGTCGGCCGACACCCGCCCGCGCTCCACGACCTGGACCCCTCGCAGGCTCGCCGCCCCGCGGGCCGCGGCGGCGGTGAGGACGCCCAGCCCGTCCAGGACGCGCTGGCCGCCGGGCTGCAGGAGCTCGCCGTGGAACTCGCGGCGGAACCCGGTGGAACGCTCGACCAGTGCCACGCGGATGCCCGAACGCAGCAGCATGAGCGTCAGGGCCAGCCCGGCGGGGCCGGCACCGATGACGCACACGTCGGTGTCGAGCTCCTCGCCCACCGGTCAGACCGCGGCCCTGGCCGCCAGTACCTCGTTGACCATGGCGAGGTAGCGGCGCGGGGTGTCCGCGTCGTCGATGGCCTCCTCGTCGAGCAGGACGTCGTAGTCGCGCTCGATGTACCCGGTGGTCTGCAGGACGGCGAGCGAGTCGTAGCCCAGTTCGAACCAGTTCAGGTCCAGGACGTCGCCGTCGAGGTCGACGCCCTCGTCCTCGCCCGCGCACTCGCGCAGGATGCGCTTCAGGTCGTCGAGTGTCAGCCGGTCCATTTGACCTTCCTTCGGGGTGACCACCGGGTTTACCCGGTGGGGGAGTCGAATCTCTGGTGTGGAGCCGCGAAGCGGCGGAGTCCGCTGTGTTGTCAGTGACGGCCGGTAGCGTGAACGCGTCGGCACTGACCAGGTGGAACGGAGAGGGGGAGGGTCACGTCGATCCGCGCGCACACGTTCCTCCTTCGCCCGCCGGCCGGTCAGGAAGCCCTTCTCCGGGCGTGGCCGACCACTGCTCGCTCGACAACGGAGCCTTGCAGGAGCGCCGGGACGCCTACCGGCACAGCTCGAAGAACCGCGCTGAACGTCCTGCACAGGGCCGGGCTGGTCCTCTGCGACGGTGCTTGGCCACCGATCCGGGAAGCCCGCCGCTTCAGCGGTGGGTGGAGTCACGGTCTCCCTCTGTTCTGCGTCGAAGTACGGACGGGCCCGTCAGGCGCCGGGGCCGCGGACGACGACGGCGGAGTTGAAGCCGCCGTGGCCGCGGGCCAGCACGAGCGCGGTCCGCAGCGGAACCCCCAGGGCGGGGCTGGCCGTTCCGGTGACCAGGTCCAGCGGACAGTCGTCGGCCGGGAGCTCCGTGCCGGTGGTCGGCGGGATCAGCTGGTCGCGCAGGGTGAGCAGGGCGGCGGCCACGTCGAGGGCCGCGCCGCCGGCGGCGAGCCGCCCCGTCATCGACTTGGGCGCGGTGACGGGCACCCCGCGCGGGCCGAACAGCGCGGTGATCGCCTCCGCTTCGGCGCGGTCGGCCGTACGCTCGCCCGCCGCGTCGGCGAAGACGACGTCGATCTCGTCCGGGTGCACGCCCGCATCGGCGAGCGCGAGCTCCGCGGCCGCACGGAGCCGGGAGGTTCCGTCGGCGTCGAACGTCGCGGCGTGCCCGGCGATGCTGCCGTAGACGCGGGCCCCGCGCCGGCGCGCCTCCGCGGCGCCCTCGAGGACGAGGAGCGCGCCGCCCTCGCCCACGACGTGGCCGCTCGCGTCCTCGGAGAAGGGCAGGTAGGCGCGGGCCGGGTCCTCCCGGTCGGTGAGCCGGCCGCCGGCCAGGTGGGCGGCCCAGCCCCAGGAGCACAGCGCGGAATCGAGACCGCCGGTCACGACCAGCTGGGCGCCCTTGCGGATCTGGCGGCGGGCGTGGGCCAGGGCGTCGAGGCCGCCGGCCTGCTCGGAGACGATCACTCCGGAGGCCCCGCGCAGGCCGTGCCGGATGGAGATCTGACCGCTGTTGACGGCGTAGAACCAGGCGAAGGACTGGTAGGCCGAGACGTGCTGGCCGCCCTTGCTCCACAGCGCCTGGAGCTCCTGCTGGCCGAAGTCGAAGCCGCCGAAGGAGTTGGCGGTGACCACGCCCGCGGCGTAGTCGGGCAGCTGCGCGGGGTCGGCCCCGGCGTCGTCGAGGGCTTCCTTGGCCGCGGCGAGCGAGAGCCGGGTGACCCGGTCGGTCTGCGGCAGCAGCCGGCTGGAGACGTGGTCGGCGTCGACGAACCCGGGCACCTCCCCGGCGAGCTTCGCCGGATAGCCGCTCGCGTCGAAGCGGCCGACCGGCCGGATCCCCGATTCGCCGCGCAGGACCGCGGACCACCAGGCCTCGGTGCCCAGCCCGTTGGGGGCGGCGACGCCGATGCCGGTGACGACGGGGGCCGCGGTGCGGGACGCGGCGGTACGGACGCCCGCAACGGCGACAGCGGTGTTCATCGGTCCGCCTTCAGGTTCGGGTTGTTCAGGATCATGGCGCTCTGGAACCCGCCGAAGCCGCTGCCGACGGTCAGCACCGCGTCGGTGCGCTGCCGACGGGCGGTCAGCGGGGTGTAGTCGAGGTCGCAGGCCGGGTCGGGCTCGTGCAGGTTCGCCGTCGGCGGGACGGTGTCGTGTTCGATCGCCAGGGCGCAGGCGGCCACTTCGAGGGCCCCGATCGCGCCGAGCGAGTGCCCGACCATCGACTTGACGGAGCTGACCGGGACCTCGTACGCCCGCTGCCCCAGACTGCGCTTGAACGCCTCGGTCTCGTGCTTGTCGTTCTGCTTGGTGCCGGAGCCGTGCGCGTTGACGTAGTCGATGTGCTCGGGCAGCAGCTGCGCCTCGTCGAGCGCGGCCGTGATGGCGGCGGCCATCTCGGCTCCGTCGGGCCGCAGTCCGGTCATGTGGTACGCGTTGCTGCGGGAGGCGAAGCCGGAGATCTCGGCGTAGACGTGCGCGCCGCGGCTGCGGGCGTGCTCGTACTCCTCGATGACGAGGACGGCCGACCCCTCTCCCAGGACGAAGCCGTTGCGGGTGCGGTCGAACGGCCGGGAGGCGGTCGCCGGCTCGTCGTTGCGCGTGGAGGTGGCGCGGATGGCGTCGAAGCAGGCCACGGTGATCGGCGTGATGGGAGCCTCGGCCGCGCCGGTGACCATGACGTCGGCGCTGCCCTCCCGGACCAGCTCGACGGCGTGGCCGATCGCGTCGAGACCGGACGTGCAGCCGGTGGACACCAGAGCCACGGGCCCCTGGGCGCCGACGGTACGGGCCACCTCGGCCGCCATCGAGCTGGGGACGAAGTAGTCGTACAGGTGGGGTACGGCCTTGGTGTGGTCGACGAGTGCCAGGGAGCCCTGCTCGCTGACGGCGCCGTACTCGGCGTCGAGGCCGGTGGTGCAGCCCAGGGCGCTGCCGAGGGTGACCCCGGTGCGCGTGGCGTCGTAGGAGCCGGTCAGGCCGCTGTCCGCGAGGGCTTCGCGGGCGCTGACGACGGCGAACTGTGCGGCCCGGTCCAGGCGGCCGGCCTGCTCGGCGGTGAGCCCGGACTCCTGCGGGTCGAAGTCGGCTTCGGCGGCGATCCGGGAGCGGAAGGCGGTGGCGTCGAAGAGCGTGATGGGGCCGGTGGCCGTACGGCCGTCGGTCAGCAGCGACCAGAATTCCTTGGTGCCCGGACGGCCCGGGGCCACGACCCCGATGCCCGTGATGACGACTCGTCTCATCGCCCTTCCCCCTGTCCCGTCTGGTCGCGGTGGCCGCGCAGCACGATGCGTGCGGCCCGGCCGAGCGTCCGGGGCAGTGCGCCGCCCCGGACGAAGTAGTGGTCGCCGGGCACGGTCCGCCGGACGAACGCTCCGGTGGTCCAGCGGCTCCAGCCCGCGGCGTCCCCGGGGCCGACGAGGGGGTCCTCGCGCCCGGCGACCGCGAGCACCGGTACGGGCACGGGTCCGGGGGCGGTGGGCGCGGTGGCGGCGGCGCGCAGGTTGCGGGCGAGCCGGAGGTCGGCGCGGAGCACGGGGAAGACGGACCGGAACCACACGTCTCCGGGCCGTACGCCGGGCGGCAGCGCGCCGAACCGGTCGAGGATGCCCAGCAGTTCCGGTTCCGGCAGCTCGGCGCAGTCGGCGAAGACGGCCGGGGCGTCCGGCGGCGGGCTGGCTCCGACGGCCAGCAGGGCGGGCATCGGCAGTCCCCACTCCCGCGCGGCCTGGGTGACCGTGAGCGCGATCGTCGCGCCGAGGCTGTGCCCGTAGAGGACGTAGGGGGTGCCGGGCTCGTCGGCGATCTGCTCGAACAGCGGCTTGAGGTCGGACAGCAGCTCGTCGCGCTCGGTCAGCCGGATCTCACGGCGCCGGTCGTCGCGTCCGGGCAGCAGCCAGGGCGTGGTCTTCACCCCGCTGCCGGCGAGCTTGTCCCACCGGTAGAACGAGGAGACCCCTGCCCCCGCGTGTGCGAAGCAGTGCAGCCGTACGGCCTGCCCGTCGCCCATCGTTACCTCCCACGAACCGCACCACGTAGGCCTCGACCTTCACCGACCCTGCTCGAGCCGGGCTCGAACGGCCCTGTTCCGGCCCCGGAACGCCGACGGGGCGGCGTACGCCGACGCGGTGTCGGAGTGCGCCGCCCTCGGGCGGGACGAGCAGGGGGCGGTGGGCCCGTGCGCATGCGGCTACTTCGGGTCGCGCTTGAAGGACGCCATCGACCAGCGGTAGCCGAGGACGGCGAGGCCGAGGCTCCAGGCGAGGGCGAGCCAGCCGTTG